>JAEDEB010000031.1 GCA_016293535.1 Bacteroidales bacterium
GTGAGGGTGTGAAGGAAGGCTACGATAGCCGCCTTGTCAGATGCTTTGAGTTTCTTGCCGAGCTCGTACTTCGCCATTGCGCTGACAGCTTCCTCCAGAGTCTGCATCGAACCGTCGTGGAAGTATGGTGCCGTGAGGGCTATGTTTCTGAGCAGAGGTACCTTGAACTTATGGAGGTCAGCATCGGTTCCGGTGAATCCCTTGAGTCCGTCATCGTCAGCGTTGTATTCGATGGCCGGATCCCTGTCTGCGAAATAGTCGCCGTAAACATCGACATACTCGAAACTTCTGCCGCCGAGAGCCGCACCGGAATGGCAGGCTGCGCAGGAGTTCTTCTTGAATGCCTCATAACCTTTCTTTTCAAGTTCACTGATAGCGGTTTCATCCCCATCGAGATACTTGTCGAAACGGCTGTTCGGGGTGATGAGGGTGCGCTCGAACTCGGCAATCGCGTGGCAGAGGGTGCTTCCTGTCAGACCTTCGCCAGGGTAGAGCTCGCTGAACTCGTCAGCAAGGGCCTTGTCGGCAAGCAGTCTTTCCACTACCTGTTCGAGAGTCTGGTCACCCATCTCCACAGGGTTTGTGGCAGGACCGGCAGCCTGCTCCTGAAGATCGGCAGCCCTTCCGTTCCAGAACTGGAGAACATTATATTCAGCATTGTATACCGTCGGTGCATTGACTCCGCCGTGAAGTCCGTATATACCTTCTGACACCCTCTCGTCTGCTTCGTCCGCACCTCCGTTTTCAAGTATGTGGCAGGTGGCGCAGCTGATGGTGCCGTCGAGGGAGAGGGCCGGGTTCCTGAACATCCTTTCCCCGAGGTCCGCCTTTGCGGCATCGTAGTCAACTTCCGCAGGAATAGGCCATACCGGCTCGCTGTTGCCCCTCATTTCTGCAGCCCAGGAACATATGAGGGCTTTTTCCTCCTTGCTCAGAGCACTTCCCCAATGCATCATCCTGTATGAATGCGGTGGCATAGTAGAGTATGTGGCGGCGTGGTCGAGTTTGTTGACGGCTGCTTCGCTGATTGCGTCAACGTCCCCCAGCCCGGCGCCGAGGTCTATGAACCTGGTACCCGCGCTGATGTGCGAGTCCATCATCTTGCCTATGATTGGCAACTTTGAATAGAACGGGAGTTCAGGCTCTTGTGAGTGACATACGAGGCAGCCGTTGCGTTCGAGGACTGCCTTTACCTGCAAGGTCTCAGTTTCTGCCTCGGGAAGGGGCTCGTGAATACAGATTCTACATACCGCGATGATTGCGGCGAGAGCCACGAGGACTCCGAGTGCAAGATAAAGAATACGTTTCATATCAATAGGGTTGTGTTATTGTTCTTACCTGTTGTTGTATGTGTGCATGCTGTCCTGTGCTGAAGGAAGGTAGTTAACTCCGTACCAGGTCATCTGCATCGCGGCGAAGGACAGCAGCAGAGCGACGGCGTATGCAGCAATGCTTCGCTTGCGCGGGAGGTGTATCGCGCACAGGGTCAGCAGATATGTCGCTGCCGCCCAGCACTCCTTTGCGTCCCAGGCCCAGTAGTCGCCCCAGCTGAGCTGGGCCCAGATGGACCCGAAAACAATGCCCATGAGTATCAGTGCTGATGATGTTTCCATCAGGGGAACGGCCAGGTCGCGGGCCCTTACCAGACGCGGTATCAGGGACAGAAGCATGCACACGAGGCTCAGGGCCATCGCGGAATAGGCTATCATATAGACTATAAGGTGCGGGGCGAACCAGAAACTGCGCAATGCCGGCGGAAGGGTTGCAAAGCGTATGCGCGAAACCGATATGGCTGTGAAGAGAATGGCGAGAACGATGAGGGCGGGCCATGTCAGCCTTGATTTCCAACTTCTCTTAAGGCCCGCTGCCGCCCCTGCAAGAAGAAGAATCATACCCAGGAGCACCCCCGGTATGGATGGGTCCCTGACCACCCTGAGCAGGGCTCTGCTGCCGTCTTCCCTGTCGAAATCCGACAGATACAGAAGCCATCCCTTGTGGATGGCAGGATGATTGACGCTGATATGGCGGGTCACCGAGTCCGTCAGTATGGTGCATTTATATTGCTTCGCGATGTCCGTTCCTTCATAGTATTCGGTATGGACCTCAACCAATGCCGTCTCGAAGGGCAGAGGCATCGATTCCTCTGTCAGATGTACCGCCTTGCCTTTTTCTATCGTCAATGCGGTGTCGATTCTGTCCGGGGCTGAGAAGAAGGAGAACGAAAGGAGTATGCACAGGCCGAGGTGGCTCAGTATGAAACTGATACTCCGCCGCTCACGTATTCCGTCTCTTGCCGCCACTCCGCAGAGAAAAATGGCGGCAAGCACAAGGGGCGCGAGCAAATATCTGTGGGTTGGAACGGCTCTGAGGCATCCCAGAACGGCGAATCCCGCTGCCATAAGTGCCAGAACTGCGATACTGAGTATGCGGGGATGCTTCTTGGGGTAAATAAATATGCACACGGCCAGCGCTGCCGCAAGAACAAGCGACAGCGGAAAGGAAAACAGTTGGAGCTCGGCCCTCATCTCTACAAAATTAAGTAATCTGAAAAAATATCCGAGCAAGATTACCGGGAAAAGATATGCACAGGATGATGCAGCCGTGTGCTTTTGATACGCGTTTGAAATCTTTTGAGACATTTTTGAATTTCCCCGGAATCCCAAAAATCTAATTTTGTGCATTATCAAAGACCTGTTATGCGCAACTTTTTCCGTTCCATCTTTCTTGCCTCCGCTTTCCTGGCAATCGTCTCCTGCTCACAGAAGGACAAGGTAGCCCTGCTTTCCTGCGGCTCTGACGCCGAGATCGATTCCCTTGCCGCCCTCGTAGGACGCTGCGGTTATGATTGCTCCGTGATAGATTTCGGGGACGCCTTCGATGGCTATGACCTCATCTGGTATCACAGGAGTGACACTTCCGCATTGACTCCCGTTGAACTTGAGGCATCCGGAAAGGTCGAGGCGTATCTCGAGAGAGGCGGGCAGATGATACTGTCGATGGATGCAGTCAGGCTTCCTTATGGATGGGGCCTGGAGGAAAATCCGGTGGAAATCTCCAGTGCAGATGCGGTGGACTACGGCTTCGGAAGGAAACTGGGTTTTCACGCCTTCCGTTCGCACCCTGTTTTCGAGGGGCTTTTCGGCGGAGCGTATGTATGGCACGGATATGAGGACAATACCAACAGGGTGCTCGGCTATTTCGGCGACAGTATGCCGGGACGTCCGGGCAGCCGCATAGTGGCTACCCAGTGGGAGTACATATATTATCAGCCGAAGGACAAGGTCATATGGGAGACCCCTGTCGGCAAGGGAAGGATTATGTCAGTGGGGGCCTTCCTGTATTATTCCAGGCCCAATATCCACAAGGAAATCCTCGACAGGTTCACCTCCAACCTTCTTGGCTATATGTGCGGGCGCAGATCCGGCGAGAAGGCAAGGTATTGGACTTATGAAGAGGCCGGAGTGGAATTCGACCATGAACTCGGCAATATACGGCATTTCCCAAGGGTGAAGAGACCGGGTGGATGGAACATAGCCGAGGACGCGGATGCTCTCCGATTCACCGCCGGCCGGGAGGAACTGACCCTTCCGTCGCGCCGAGCTTTCCTCGTTGCGGAGGAAAGGGGAGGTATCAAGGAAATATGGACACATCCGTTCATGTCCCTGAAAGACTACAGACTCACCGCCCATTCCGCCGGTGTTGCGACTGTTCTGGACACTCCTGACGGAGAAGTCGAATTCCGGTATAACTCCATAATCAGGAAATATTCTCTGGGCGACGACATACGCCTGACTGAAATACTCACGGTGGATCCGCTGAAACCTGTGAGTGTGGCGCACTATGAATGGGAGGGTCCGGTAGACAGTCTCTGCGTATCGTTCTCCTCGAATATGAGATATATGTGGCCTTACGACGAGGATGCGCTCGGGACTCTCCACTGCGGCTGGAGCGGGGATGGAAACGTCTTTATGGTCAGAGATGCCGGTGACGAGTTCATATCTCTTGTCGGAACCGACGTTCCGGCCGAATTCAGGTCTTCGGAACGCCATGGGGATTATGTTCAGGTCGACGCATCCTTCTCAATACCTGCAGGGGAACTTAATGCCTGCAATGTCATGATGGTTGCCGGAAACGAGGGACTGGACAATGCCCTGAAGGATTATTCGGCAGCATTGGGAAACAGTGAGGACGTGTTCAGACGCAGCGCCGCCTGCTGGCAGGACTATCTCCGGAATACTGTGGCCATTGAAACTCCTGACGGGCAGTTCAATCTGGGATATCGCTGGGCCACTGTCAGTGCCGGACAGTTCCTTGCGGAGACTCCGGGGCTCGGGAGCGGTCTTATGGCGGGGTACTCTTCTTCCCTCAGAGGATGGGGCGGAGGACACAGGGTCAGCGGCCGTCCGGGATATGCATGGTATTTCGGACGTGATTCCGAACTGGCAGCCCTCGCTTTCCTTTCGATGGGAGATTTCGAAGCGGTGAAGCAGACAATAAGGCTGCTGGCGGATTACCAGAGTGCCAACGGACAGATTTTCCATGAACTGACGACAAGCGGCTCCGACCATTTCGACGCTTCTGATGCGACTCCTCTTTTTGTAGTCCTTGTCTATGAGTACCTCAAGGCCACGGGAGACAGCGAGTTCACAAGGGGACTGCTCCCGAATGTAAGGAAGGCGATGGACTTCTGTTTCAGTACAGATACTGACAACGACCACCTGATAGAAATCGAACATGTCGGTCACGGATGGCTGGAAGGAGGAGATTACTTTGCCGGGAAGACAGAGTTCTATCTTTCCGCAATCTGGCTCAGAGCTCTCAGGGACGCAGCCTTTATGTATGAGTTCTTCGGCGATACGGTCACCGCGGAGGAATACAGGAATGAGAGCAAAACCGTAGCCCTGGCTCTGGAGAATTTCTGGAACGCTGAAGGAGGGTACTACAACTATGGTATCAATTATGACGGAACGTACACCACCTCCCATCTTGCCTTGGCCTCTGTTCCCGTCTGGCTGGGCGTAACGGACGCGGAAAGGGCCCGTGTCCATACGATGAAATATGCGGCTGATGGTTTTTCTACCGATTGGGGTGTCCGCCAGACCGCTGACCCGCGTCCTGAGGAGCATGTCGGTGCATATGACGAGTCGAACATATGGCCTCTGTTCACGGGTTCGGTATCTCTTGCGGAATATTTTACCGGCCGCTATACCCAGGGTTTCGATCACATGATGGCAAGTCTGCTTTGCTACCGCAGTGCCACTCACGGCCGTGTCCCTGAAGTCCTTCGCGGCAATGCCTACAGGTCCGGAGGCATCACCCGTCACCAATGCTGGTCGGAGACGGCCGTTACCGGGCCGGCGATACAGGGCATGACAGGATTCAGTGCCGATGCGCTCGAGGGGAAATGCACCCTTGCCCCGAGAATTCCTTTCGACTGGAGAAACTGCGAGGTGAGGAATCTCAGATGCGGTGGAACCAGGCTTTCGATGAAATTGGAAAAGTCCGCAGACGAATCGCTCTACACTCTTGGCTCTGACGGCAAACTCTCGGTGGAATTCATACCCGCCTTTCCTCCTGCCACTTCGGTGGAGGCGGTGCTTCTCGATGGACGTGAACTGGAATTCTCCGTAGAAGAACTTCCGGAGTACACGCTCCTGCACACTTCTTTTGAACTTGATGGAGATGCCGTCCTGACTGTCAGGATGAAAGAGGGTCTCTCGGTGCTGCCTTCATACAGGGAGGCGGATGACAGGGGTCCTTCCCTCGGAATCAGGATATTGGAGCAGAAGTCCACGAAGGAGGGGCTTGAGGTGAGAGTCCAGGGCAAAGCGCACACGGAACCCGTCCTGAACATTTACAGGAAAGGCCGGAAAGAGAGCATATCCGTGCCTTTTGGCGAAGAAACTGAAAAAATCATAATCATAGAAGACTGAGTGATGACCGCAATGAAAAAATTTATCGCTATGGTTGTTGTCGCGTCACTGATGGCCTGTACCGCCGCTGCAGACGGCAGGCAGGACTGCAGGAACAACAGGGAGCCCCTGCTTCCCAAGAAGTATATGGAACTGCCTCTGGGCGCCGTCAGAGCCGATGGTTGGCTTCTCGAACAGCTCCGGTTCATGGCTGACGGCATGACCGGCCATCTGGACGAGATTCTGCCCAATCTTATGGGAGACAGGAACGGTTGGCTGGGAGGTGACGGAGACAAGTGGGAGAGAGGGCCTTATTGGATAGACGGCCTGCTTCCGCTGGCATACATTCTCGATGACGATGCCCTCAAGGCCAAGGCTCTCAGGTGGGTGGAATGGACACTTGCCAGCCAGAGGGAAGACGGCTTTTTCGGGCCTGACGAGGATCTGCCTAACGTGGAAGGGCTTCAAAGGGACCGCACCCATGACTGGTGGCCGAGAATAGTTGTCCTGAAAATCCTTCAGCAGTATTATGACGCCACTTCTGACCCACGTGTCATTGAGTTCATGACTAAGTACTTCCGCTACCAGCTGGAAAGGCTCCCGGTCGACAATCTCGGAAGATGGAGCTATTGGGCTGTAGAACGAGGCGGTGACAATATTATGGTAGTCTACTGGCTATACAACATCACCGGGGACAAGTTCCTTCTCGAACTCGGAGACCTGCTCACCAGGCAGACTGCGGACTGGAAGGGAAGACTCTCGGACGGCCATACCCTTTCCGATAGGTATTCCCTTCACTGCGTCAACCTTGCCCAGGGATTCAAGACTCCGGTCATCGAATATCAGGCAAATGGGGACGAGGAATATCTGAAGGCTGTCGATACGGGATACCGAGACCTGATGAAGCATCTGGGCTGGCCTAACGGCATGTACGGTGCAGATGAACTGCTCCACAGCGCAAATCCTACCCAGGGTTCGGAATTCTGTTCTGCAGTGGAACTGATGTTCTCGCTGGAAAGGATGATAGAGATCACAGGCCGTACCGATTGGGCTGACTGGCTGGAGAAGATCGCCTACAATGCCCTCCCTACCCAGGCCACAGACAATTATGACGGCAGACAGTATTACCAGCAGTTGAACCAGGTGGAGATTTCCCATTGCCAGAGAAATTTCATGACCTGCTACAACGGAACGGAAGGCACATTCGGCCCTGTTACCGGTTTCCCGTGCTGTACTGCCAACATGCATCAGGGCTGGCCAAAGTTCGTTCGGGACCTCTGGATGGCCACGGAGGACGGCGGTCTTGCGGCAATGTACTACGGCCCTTCCAGCGTTACGGCTCCTGCCGGGGGTACGGTGGTCACCCTTGCTGAAAGCGGAACTTATCCTTTCGGGGAGGATGTCGTGATAAAGGTGAGCGCCATGAAGAAATGTTCCGCGGAGTTCCCGCTTCATCTCCGTATACCGGGATGGTGCATGGAGGCCACGGTCAAGGTGAACGGTGCAGAAGCCGGGACTTTCCGTGCAGGTGATACTGCAGTCATAAGGCGAAAATGGAAAAAGGGCGATGAACTGGTTCTCCACCTTCCTATGGACATAAGGATTACACGCTGGTATGAGGAATCAGCCGCCGTGGAGCGGGGTCCGCTGGTCTATGCCCTGAAGATGGACGAGAAATGGACCAAGGTGATGCACGAAGATCCGCTGCTCAGGAGGTATGGCGACTGGCATTATGAAGTCCATTCTTCCACGCCGTGGAACTGGTGCTTCCTCAAGAAAAACATAGAGGACAAACTTACAGAGTCATTCACGCTTATCCAGAACAATTGGAACGGCAGATATCCGTGGAATCAGGAAAACTGCCCTGTGGAGATACGTACCACGGCCTGCAGGATGCCGGAGTGGCATCTCTACAACGGCTCCGCCGGTCCTCTTCCGTTCAGTCCCCACTACCATTCCGAGATAGGCCCCGAGGAGGAGATAGTACTCATTCCATACGGATGCACTACCCTGAGAATAACCGAGTTCCCAGTAAATTACTGATAATATGAAGAAAACAGACATCATTATGTTCATTGCATCAACCGTTCTTTTCCTGCTGACGGCATCTTGCGAGAAGCCTGCTCCCGAGCCGGATCCGGAACCGCTTCCGCAGACTCCGACAATAGTTTTGACTTCTCCGGCAGACGGAACGGCAGTCGACCTCAACGAAGTGACGGAAGTCTCCTTCTCCTGGGAGAAGGTCGACGGCATCAACAATTACAAGATTATGTTCAGCCTTCAGGAGAGTATGAGTTCCCCTTATACTGTCCCTGCTCTGACTATGCCCGTCACTTTCACGGCGGATGAGATGGATGAGATAGCGGAAGAACTCGGTGCCGCAGCGGAAGTGGAGACAAGGATCTACTGGAGCATCATTCCGTTCAGCGAACGCACTCCTGCCGAGACCCAGGTGCGCAGTATGAACGTCACCCGAAAGAGCGCGAAGCCTTCTGAAAAGGGCGTGAACGACGACACTCTTGTATTCAAGATAGCTGTCTATTATGAGGATATGTATGTGGGGGATACTGGAAAGAGACTCCACGAGCTTTGCAACTGGAACAATCCTCACAGTCAGGCCCAGCAACTTGCCAAACTTATGACCGAGTGCTCCCACGGCGTCATCCAATATGAAATTGCCGTGGAAATCGAAGGAACCGTGCCGTATGCATCCTATTACCAGGACAGCGGTTCACACACGGCGGGCGAAGTCGTCACCGCAGACATCTGCTACAATGAATATTACAAGAACGGAAAGTATCCGGGAATCGGCGAAGGCGTGAGGTATGATTATGCCAAGATGGTCACTGACAACGGATTTGACACCATGCTGAACGACGGAATCATTGACGAGGTATGGGTGTACAACCATCCGGGTGCCGGCATGTATGAGACCTGTATGGCTGGTCCGAATGCATTCTGGATTAATGGAGCAACCTTCGACGTTCCGAGTCTGGAAAGAAAGCTTACCGTGCTTTTCTGCAACTACGAAAGAACTGTGGACCTGGCGATGCACAGCCTTGCCCATAAGTTCGAGAATGTGATGACCAAGGTTTACGGACGCTGGGACTACAGTGTCTCACTGGTCAAGAACCTCAACAACTGGGAGCTGTTTTCGGCGTACAGTGACAAGTACGACAAGTATGACAGCGGGTGCTCGCACATTGGCAACTGCCATTTTCCGTGCAACGGGGCGTCGGATTATGATTATGAGAACAGACGCTATGTCAAGAGCTATTGTGATGCCTGGGACAGTTATCCGGACCTCAAGTTCGAGAATCCGAGAACCATCAACTCAAGTGAATGGGGAAGTACCCAGATGGGATACATGAAATGGTTCTATAATCACGTTCCCCATTTCAAGGGCCTTAATGAGAATGACTATCACCTGAATAACTGGTGGTTGTATTTTGTCGACTACGACAAGGCAAAGGCCAAGGAAAGGCAACTTATCAGCGAACTTTAAAACTCAATTATCAACGTATGTCAAGAAATTCTGCAGGAAAACTGTTGATGTGCATTCTGCTTCTTGCCGGAGCCGGACCTTTGCAGGTATGCCCGGGAGGAATCGATGCACTGGCGCAGCAGCGGCAGATAACCGCAAAGGGAACTGTCGTGGATGATGACGGGGAAGCCGTCATCGGAGCTGTAGTGTCTTCAAAGGGACGCAAGGGAGCCCATACGACCGTCAGGACGGACGGAACGTTCAGTATCAGCGTTCCGGAAGGGACTATTCTCAGCTTCAATTGTCTCGGATATACCGAAACTCAGATGAAGGCCTCGGAGGATATGGAGGTGACAATGACCGTAGACCGCCAGCAGATCGAGGAGACGGTCATAGTCGGCTATACCACTGAAAACGTGAGGAACATATCCGCCTCCGTGGCGAGGGTCGATATGCAGAAACTGGAGATGAACCCTTCTGCTTCCATCACCAACATGCTGGCGGGTCAGGCTGCAGGTCTGCAGACTGTCACGCGCAGCGGAGTGCCGGGTTCTTCCGGAAGCGGCATTGTCATCAGGGGGAACAATTCCCTCTCCTCATCGAACGATATTACAGGCATAAGCAACCCTCTCTACATCATTGACGGCATTCCCATGTCCCTTCAGGACTATGCCGGATATAACGTGACCGATAACGATTTCCTTTCGTCGCTCAACCCGCAGGACATCGCTTCCATAGACATCCTCAAGGATGCGGCAGCAACAGCCATCTACGGTTCCCGCGGCGCGAACGGTGTCGTCATCATCACAACCCGCAAGGGAACCTCGGGAAAGGCCCGTGTGACTGCCCGCATCAGCGGCGGTGTAATCGCACGACCTGCAAAACTCGCCGTGTATGTGGGAGAGGAGGAAAGGCAGGCAAAACTTGATATCATCAACAATACCATGTCTGCCCTGTTCGGAGATCAGGAATGGTTCGACATCAGGGATTCCAAACTCGGAGAGGTGCTCGGATTCACCCTTCCTTCCGTCCTCACTGACAAGTACAATCCTTCCTTCAACAATGCTTATGATTACCAGAATATGTTCTATCAGCATGGCTCCACCCAGAACTATGACCTGTCGATGGAGGGAGGAAACAACAGCAATTCCTACCGTGTGAGCATAGGCTGGTATGACGAAAAGGGAGTTCTTGTCGGCTATGGTCTCAAGAGGCTCAACATAGGCTCCAACCTTGTGACTGACCTGAACAAGTATATCCACAACGAACTTGTCATACGCTACAGCAACATGACCCGCTCAGGCGGACTCAACGACGTGATGAAGGCAATGCCTACCTCGCCGATCGATCTGCCGTCATCCCTGTTCTACAGGTCGGATGCTGAAATAAAGCAGCTCACCGGCCAGCTCGGCGATGCCTACAACAAGAACAAGTCTCACACTATTTCCATAGGAGAAACTCTCCGCGTGACTTTCCTGCCTTGCCTTACCTGGGACAATCAGGCTTCCCTGGTGATGGACATAGGAAGACGCGACTATTTCGTACCTTCGACGGCAAGGGATGACAACAAGAGCCTTGTGAATGCCTTCTCAAGCATCACCAGCACTACCAACCTCAATTCAAGGCTCAATTTCAACAAGACCATCAAGAGTCACTCCATAGTGGCCATGCTCGGCACGGAGGTCAACCTCAGCACTCTCAACCAGCTGAGGGCGGAGGCCACGGACGGAATGTCCGACTATCTCAAGGTTCTCAACGGATACAAGAAGGAAGATATCACGGCAAGTTCGGACATCGTTACGACCAATATGCTCTCTTTCTTCGGTCTCGTATCATACGGATTCAGACAGAACCGTTACAAGATAGAGGCTGTGCTGAGAAGGGACGGTTCATCCCGTTTCGGCTCAAACAGGAAATGGGCGACCTTCCCTTCCGTAAAGGCACACTGGCAGTTCTCCGAGGAGCCTTGGATGCAGTGGAGCAAGAAAGCCCTGGACTTCGGAAAGATCAGGATTTCATACGGTTCCTCCGGTGAGATTTATTATGATCCTCTCCTCCAGTACAACTCGCTCGTAGCTCTCGGCAGTATGGGAGCCGGACTGACATACGTGGGCAGCAACCAGATGGATGTGAAGACCTACGGAGGCAATCTGGCCCTGATTTCCGACTTCAACAAGATAGCCAACAAGGATCTTTCATGGAGCCGTACCCAGGAAATCAATTACGGTATCGACCTGGAATTCTTCAAGAGGCGTCTCCTCATTACCGCCGACCTCTATTCGAAGTATCTTTCAGACCTCGTATACACCTCCGAACTCCCGGCGTATGTGGGCTTCAATCAGATTCAGACCAACCTCGTCGATATGGTCGGCCACGGATTCGAACTCTCCCTGACCGGGTACATATTCCCTCGCGATAGCGATATACAGTGGGACTGGACCCTCAATCTCGGCAACAACCATATGTACATTGCCAAACTTGGCAACGGAGGAAAGGACTATATAAACTATGGCGGACATTATGCCTTCATAGAGGGAGCGCCTGCCTTCCAGTACTATATGGCTGAATACCTCGGTCCTCTCGACAAGTACTCCGACCTTCCGGTGGATCCGTTCACGGGAGAGGCCCTCGCTTACAAATGGGCGGATGCGGGACTTGCAAGGAATCTGCAGGGAAGAATCTTCCCGGGTATGCCTGTGTTTACGGACGTAGACGGAGACTATCTCGTGGACGGCTATGCAGGAGGAAACGACCAGAAGATAATCGAGGGCAAGACTCCGGAGCCAAAGGTTACGGGAGGTCTGAGCACCTGCTTCAGATTCAAGGACTTCCAGATCAGGATAAACAGTTCCTTCTCCTTCGGCAACTGGATTTTCAACACTACGCTCCAATCCCAGCTGAGCCGTCTCGACGATGCGTCTTCCTTCTATCAGTACGCCCTGTACAAGTATGACCAGAAACAGTTCTGGACGGAACCTGGATGCGGAGCATACTATCCGATGATGTATTTCGGCTACTGGGAGGGCGGTTCAGCCCGTTCATTCAGAGAGTCTTCGATGTTCCTCGAGAGGGGAGATTACTGGAACATAGACAATGTGAACATATCATACAATCTGCCGAAGAAATGGATGGACAAGCTGAAGATACGCGGAATCAACGTTTATCTTACCGGCACGAATCTCTTCATGTGGAAGGCCAGCAAGGTGCTTGACCCGCGCATGATATCCAGAACCGGTTGGTACAACGGCTCAGGTTATCCTATCTCGCAGACCTATGTCATCGGCACACAGATACAATTCTAAAAGGGAGAACAGAACATGAGAAAGATATTATTGACAATGGCGGCAGCAGCAGCCGCGTTTGCTGCCACTTCATGCGACAGCCTCCTGAACCCGCGTCAGATAGACCTCATTTACAATGAAGTTTTCTGGGAGTCGCAGACGGATGCGGAAGTCGGACTTGCCGGAGTCTATGCCCTGTACAGAGGTCTGATGGCAAGCGGCCACAACTGGTACAGCAGGGCTGACGCCACTACGGGTTTCGTAAGGGCCGGATGGAACGGAGGTTCTCCGAGAGGCCTTTATACGGTAGGCAATTACAGCGACATCACCGTTGACGAGAAGATGTGGGGCAGTCCGGGACTGGAATCCTATTGCGACTGGTCCTCATTCTACAAGGTGGTGGCCCAGGCAAATCTTGTGATTGCCAAGGTCGAGGAGATGGATGACTCCGTATTCAAGACCGGTGCAAAGGACCGCATACTCGGAGAAGCATATTTCCTTCGCGCTCTCGTGTACTTCAACATATTGAGGATATGGGGCAATGCTCCGTACATCTCGGATTCGATAGAGTCTTCAAGCCAGGTCATCAACAAGGACCTGACCCCTGTTCTGATTCCGAGGACAGAAGACATTGAGATCGCCTCGAACGTCATCGCGGATGCTGCAACGGCTGTCAGCCTGCTCGATTTCGGGATTCCCGGTGATGCCCGCTGGGGCATTTTCGCCAACAAGGGTTCTGCAGAGGCCCTCTATGCGGAGGCCAACATGTGGATGTGGTTCCTGGCGAAGAGGGACAGGATTCCGGGCGTGATGAAGTATGTTCAGGAGGCTGTAAATGCCCTTGAGGATCTCAGGGACAACGGAGGGTATTCTTATGCTCCATATACTCCTGAAGGTGTCAGGAATATGTATCTGGGACGCTCGGTCGAAGCAGTCTTCGAGTGCAACATATCGGTTGACCAGAATGAGTCGTACAGGGCCGATCAGAGCGGTGTCACATCGATAACCTGCAAGATGGAGTCCTTCGACGGAGACCCGACCAAGGACAGGGGAACCCAGATAGACTGGGTGCCTTTCTCCCAGAAGAAGAATCTCTACCCGGAGTATGACTTCGAAACCGGAACAGGCGACATACGCCCTGGTCTCTTTTTCGAGGCGTGGGATTCGGAGTACAACGATGCGGTCAACGACGTTCCCGGCAACACTGCCAACGACAGGACCAAGATAACATGGATGAAGAAATACGCCCAGTTCTCGGAAGATACCTACAGGAAGCAGGACGAGTACGTGGCATATTTCGCCCAGTGCAATATTCCGGTTTTCCGCTATACCGGATGCATGCTTCTGCTGGCTGAGGCTTATTACAGGATCGATGAACCGGGCAAGGCCCGTGAAATCGTCAATGCGATAAGGTCGCGCGCCGGCCTTGAAACCTGGGTCGGCAGTGATGAGGACCTGCTTTATGAAATACTTCAGCAGGACTTCGCGGAGATGTTCGGAGAGGGAAGGATATACTTCGATATGGTGCGCAACAACTATTTCCCGAACGAGCACCTTATGCCTGCACTCAAGTATAAGCAGCGCGGATATTACTGGCCGGTCAGCTCGTCCATCCTGTCCATGAACACGATGGTGGGGCAGACTCCGTACTGGAACGGTAAGACCAAATGGTAAAAACGACAAGGATATGCGTAAACATATAATATTCATTGCTGCGGCCTTTGCCGCGATGCTGCCGGTCTCATGTGAGAAGATGGGGGCCATAGGAGGCTCCGTCAACAGCACTGAACAGCTTGATATGACTACATCCCAGTGGCTTGCATCCCAGGATGAGACCGAGGTGGTGGCCAGGCTCTTCGAAGCTGCCGGGCTCAATGACGTCATCGACGGGAACGTGACGCTGATAGCGCCGAACAAGTGGTCGGTGAACCGGTATATCCGCCGCCACAATTCCATCAACCGCAAACCGGCTGATGAAGAGAGGTATACTCTCGACAGTCTGCTGAACGAGGATCTTTCCAGGATGCTGATGTATGTCTATCCGGGAATATGGACCCTTGACGATATCCCGGAAGAGGGAATAATACTCAAGTCCCTGGACAACAGCCAGGAGGTGCTGCTTACCTATGACGAGGTCAATTCGGACCCTACAGCGGCTTATGACGGAGGAAACGTGGCCGGAAACGGATATCAGTACTCCAATTTCCTGATGACGAGCCCGAAGATTCTACACGCCCTTTTCAAAAGAGGGGAGAACTGGGAAACCAATTATCTGGACCGCCTGTCCATGGGCTTTGACAAGCCGGAATGCGACCAGGCGTACAAGATGTACGTTTCCAATGTCAGGACTTCCAACGGTGTCGTCAATGTCCTGTATGTCGGCGACTCAGCCTATGCGGAGCAGTATTTCTACCACTCCCTCTTCTTCTACGGAACCCGTTCGGATGACAAATGACAGTGATTATGAGAAAGACAACGATACATTTGGCAATTGCGGCATTTTTCTGCCTGTTCGCAACATCCTGTTTCAAGGAACCCCACGTACAGGGCTATCTGGGTGACGGCATTTACCTCCAGGGAGCCGATACGATGTATGTCACCATTGGCACCAAGACAGCATCCAGCACAGCCTGGCTCGACAATTCCACCAAGCCTTGCAAGTTTGAAATCTACGATGTGCGGGACGAGGACGGCAAGCATGTGGACGGTTTCTTCAAGACTTTCCCGACCATGCTCTGGACCCAGCCGTATGACTATCTTACTGACAAGACCGAGGCTGATGTCCTGTCGAAACTCCAGGCTCAGGATCTGACACCTCTGATGATAAATTCCGTAAACGGCCAGCTCAGGGCGATGGAATCCACAGCAATGATAGGCCTGAAGGACGGCGATGTATTTCACGTGGACGTGAAGGTCAGCAACTCCAAGGGCTCGAAGATCCTCGAGGACTATGCGATCCTCTGTTTCCAGAAGGGAGCTGACGGTGCGGGAGATTTCGTGATAACGGACTTCGTGAACGGAATCTGCATAATGAATGCGGCAGGAGAGAATACCTTCCCTTTCTATGATCAGATCAACTCGGGACAGACTGACTTCGAGACCAGACGTCAGAACATCTACACTGACAACGGGAAGGAGAAGTATGTACGCGTATACAAGGAATCGGCCGAACCGAATCCGGGCATACACGTGACACTCAGGTTCCTTGACAAGAACGGGAATCTTTTCGACCCGGCGAGCTATGCAACCTATGCAGGCCTTGTCAGCTACATCGACTACTCGGTCAACCGCCAGAATACGGACAAGGGACTTGAAATGGATTTCCCTGTTACTCCGTGGCCGGTCAAGACAGATCTTTACCAGTATCTCCGCGGACCGGTATTCCTGAACTTCGACAATATGGATTTCGATGCCCTCAAGGCAGACAACCTTGCAGGCAAAATCCCGTATAACGCCAAATGGCCGTCAGACAATTATCAGGGAGCAAACGGATGGTATGTCAGACTCAGATCGATGATGACTTTCTACCAGCCGGGCAGCTATGTCATCGAGGTCACCGTACCTTACACTTCCGCAATTTGAAACAACAAATAAAACATTACCAATCATTAACCCTTTCGCTATGAAAAAGAACCTTTTGAAACTTCTCGCAATTCTTGCGGCTGTGACAGTGCTTCCTCTGGCGTGCAACAAGCCAGCGCCGGAACCGGAACCTGAGCCGGAACCGGGACCGGAAGTTCCCGAATGTCAGGAACTTGCTCTTAAGATTGCACCTGCAGGTGAAGATATAACCTGTGAAATCACCGCAACTGATGCATGGACAGTGGAAACTGACGAGAACTACAAGTGGATTTCCTGCAGCCCGAAGAGCGGCGATGCGACAGAAAGCACTACACTGACCTTCACTGCCTCTGCCAACGACTCTGGAAGGGAACGTTCCGCGACCTTCTACGTGATGCAGGGAACCAACACAATCTATGAGATATTCATCTCCCAGTCCAAACTCGAGATTCCTCTCGGAGCCGGCGATTATGAATTCCTCAAGGCAGTCGTGGACGGCAAGATGCTCGGTGACGACACCCCTGTCGTTGAGGACTGGTATTCCTTCGACGCCGAGTCCTTCTCAGGCACCGGTATCGACCTTACCAACAAGGACGGCCTCTGGTATGTCGTTCAGATAGACGGGACTCCTTTCGTCAATCTCCCTGAAAAACTGGAACTTACTGAAATCGAGGTCATAAGGCTCAACAACCAGACCGGTCTTACGGGAGTTCTCTTCCCTACCGTGTGGAATACTCCGAAACTTCAGGTCATTGCCCTCAGCCATACCAAGATGACTGGAGTGATACCGGAAGGGTTCGCCGCTTCTCCGGTTCTGAACCAGATTTACTTCGACGACACCGATTTTTATGGGGCTCTTCCTCACAATTGGGCATCGAAATGCCTCGAGGTAGTTCTTCTCGGTTCTACATCCAACACTAACAATGCAGGAGACGACCCTTATGCAAACGATACTGAATGCCCATATCTGGGATACATTGTCCCTGCATCTCTCGATGTCATTCTCAACAGTGAGAGAGTAGCCCAGACCGACAAGACCCAGATGAAGGTCGGAGGAGTAAAGGAAGGACACTGGCTCGGTTTCGAGGAAGGCTGGGGACAGACCAGATACGAACTCTTCGACGAGAATGCGGTCAAGGGCGACACCAAAACCTGGAGCGACTGGCGCCTTCTTATAGGAAAGGCAGAGAAAGACCCTGACGTATGGGCATGGTACTTCTCCAATATGGGATATACCGATTTCAGACTATCCATCCCGAAGAAGATGCTTGTCTGGGATCAGACAGTTGCCGATGCTTTCACCAAGGCCGCCAAGATTGCTCACGACAGCCGCAACCCTATCGATATGACAGCCTTCGGAAAGGAACCTGAGGTCGTTCCGGATGATGACATTCAGTCCGGAAATGTGGTGAATGTCGATGAAGCATTCTGGAACTGAAATACAAACCCGCAAACAGAAACAAAATGAAACAGATATTCATATACTCGATTGCAGTTGCCGGCCTCATTCTCGCCGGATGCAACAAGGAAGCAACTCTTCCGGCAGTTCCGGAACAGGGGCGTACCGTGACGGTTTCGGCATCTGCCGAAGACCTGACCACCAGGGTGTCCGGCTCTTCGAAGGGCAAGTTCACCTGGCAGACCGGTGACGTCATCGGAGTCTGGACAGGCAGCGAACTCACCCCTTTCACTCTGGACAAAAGTTATAACGGTCTGGGATACGGAAAATTCACCGGTACCCTTCCAGAGGGAGGTGCAATCAACGAAAACTCCTTTGCCGTCTATCCTTATGAAGGAGTGACAGTTGAGGGAACTACGGTGAAATTCCCGGAGTACGGTTCATGGAGCGGTTACAAGACCAAGTCGATCTTCCTTTATTCCAAGACTGCACCAACTGTCGGAGAAGACGGAATCGCCAGCTTCAAGTTCCAGCATCTGACAGGATATTTCAGGGTTACGCTGAAGAACGTTGCGGTCAGTGCAAAGGCTCTCTTCCTGGAGTGCTATTGCCCAAATGCTGCTACCTCTGCGAACAAGTATTTCTATATGGGCGGCTCTGCGGATATGTCAGCCGAGACACCGGACTATGGCGGATTCGGCACGGGAGACTGGTTCTTCCTCGAACTGCCGGAGCATACTTCGGTCATCGAATCGCTTGTTCTCACTCTTCCTGTTGTGCCGGGAAACTACGGAACAAATGCCAAGTTCCGCATCTGCGCAACCAAGGCTGCATCCTTCGGCAACGAAATGGATGGCTGCAACTTTGACGGTTTCCTCGAACTCAATATCAATGCGGGTGACTACTTCGTCTTCCCTGACATAGTCTTCCCTAATGAGAAGAGCGCAGACGACACTGGCTCGGGCGTGAATGACGGAATAGAGGACGCCGTTGTCAATGAACAGGGCGGAGACGGATTCTGGCGTGTCGGATAATCAATTAAAAATGACCGAATTATGAAAAAGAACATACTTGCAATACTTGCCTTGGCGGCAGTTCTCTCAGCAGGATGCAACAAGGCTGAAGGCCCCGATATGGAGGGCAGCCGCATAGTCAGCATATCCGCTTCAGTCGGAGACGTTACCCGTGTGGGCACCGGTTCCGTACTGGGCAAATTCGCCTGGGAAACCGGAGATGCAATCGGCATCTGGACAGGTGCGGAATTCACAAGGTTTACAATCGAGGAGTCAAGCGTTGGCCAGAGTGCCGGCACTTTCACAGGCACTCTTCCTGAAGGAGGTTCGATATCGGAGAACTCCTACGCCGTGTATCCGTATGCGGAAGGCCTTTCACTCGAAGGCAGCGTCATAAGTGTCAGCGACCTGATGGCCAATATTCCTCTGGCTGCAAAGCCTGTGGCCCAGAGCGGCGCAGGTGCGGTGACTTCCTACAAGTTCGGGCTCACCACTGCTCTTTTCCGCCTGACCTTGAAGAATATCCCTGCAGAGGCCAATTACGTGTTCATCGAGTCCACCAGCAAGATTTTCGCTGTCGAAGGAACTGTCGATATGGGCGCCGAGTATCCGAAACTCACAAGCGGAGGAGCAGACTGGCAGTTCATTGCCCTTCCTGAGCACAGCGGTGCGATAAGCGAATATGAACTCTATGTGCCAATAGTTCCGGGTGAATGGGCCGACCCTATGTTCAGGTTCACGCTCTTTACTGCCGCAGACTGGGGCTCCGAGATGGCAAAGGACCCATACAACCACAGATGCAATGTTGTAAGCGGAGGCTATATAAACAGGGGTGACCTCTTCGACCTTCCTACGGTGACATTCTGATCCTTATATCCAAGGGCGGCGAATTCCGCCGCCCTTTATTATCTTTACAAAGCAGAAAATTCTGAGAATGATGAAACGATATTTCCTGATTCTTCCACTTCTTCTTGCCGTAGCCTGTACGGACAGCAGCACAGGTGCAATCGAGCCGGTCGACTTTTCTTCCGTTATCATTGAAGACGGTTTCTGGGCTCCTCGTCTGGAGAACCATAAGTCCGCGACCATTCCCATCTGCATCGACCAGATAGAGAACTGTACGGGAAGAATGAGGAATTTCGACAAGGTGGCTTCGGGAGAGGGGGAGCATGAGGGCTTCTTTTTCGATGATTCCGATGTATACAAGGCTCTCGAGGGCTTTGCCTATTCTCTGATTCAGAATCCGGACCCCGAACTCGAGGCTAAATGCGATGACTGGATTGACCGCATAGCGGCCGCCCAGCAGGAGGACGGTTATCTGAATACTTACTTTACTCTTGCGCGGCCTGACGACAGATGGACGGATATGGACAAGCACGAACTGTACTGTCTTGGCCATATGATCGAGGCCTCCATTGCATACTGGCAGGCAAGCGGAAAGAGGAAATTCCTTGATGTGGCGGAGAGGATGACCGCCCATGTGATGGAGGTGATGGGCCCCGGAAAGATGAACTGGGTGCCCGGTCACGAGGAAATCGAACTGGCCCTTGTAAAACTTTACAGGGTCACGGGAAAAAGGGAGTATCTGGAGCTCGCGTCCTGGCTTCTGGAGGAGCGTGGACGGGGCTACGGAATTTACAGCGGCAATGACAAGCCGGATGATTCGATTCTGACCTATTATCAGGACAAGGTCCCGGTCAGCGAACTTACTGATATTTGCGGGCACGCCGTTAGGGCAATGTACCTGTACTGCGGAATGGCTGACGTGGCCTCCTATACGGGGAACGCCTCTTATGTCACTGCTCTTGACAGTCTGTGGAATGACGTGGTGCTGAGGAATATGTACATAACCGGAGGCATTGGCCAGTCCGCCGCCAACGAGGGCATAACCGAAGATTATGACCTCCCGAACAGGGAGGCGTACTGTGAGACTTGCGCTTCGATAGGAATGGTGCTGTGGAATGCGAGGATGAACCGGATGACGGCGGATTCGAAATATGCCGACATTATGGAGAAAAGTCTCTACAACGGAGTCCTTGCAGGCGTATCTCTCAGTGGAGACAGGTTCTTCTATGTCAATCCGCTGGAATCGGAAGGTGACCGTCACCGCCATCCGTGGTTCGGATGCGCATGTTGTCCGTCCAATATCTGCCGCTTCCTGCCGTCAGTAGGAGGTTACGTCTACGGAACATCAAAGGGCACGGTCTGGATAAATCTGTACATCGGCAACCACGCATCCTTCGAGGTGGACGGCAAGGAACTGGAACTCACGATGAAGACCGACTACCCGTGGGACGGTGCGGTAAGACTCACTCTGGACAAGGCATCTTCAGCAGACCTTATGTTGAGGGTCCCTCAATGGTGCAGGACGGTTTCCTTCACCGTGAACGGCGAGGAGCTTGCTCCTGAACTGAAGAAGGGCTATGCTTGTCTCCCGGGACCGTGGAAAGCGGGTGATACCGTGGAGATGGTCATGGATATGCCAGTCGAGCTTGTCGCTGCAGATCCGAGAGTCAAGGCTGACTTTGGAAAAAGGGCTGTGTGCAGGGGACCTCTCGTATACTGTGCCGAAGAGGTGGACAATCCTGATTTCGACGCTGTCAGGCTTTCCTCAAGCACTGCATTCAGTGCAGCCTATGAACCTGAGCTCTTGAACGGTGCGGTAGGCATCAGTTCGGAAAGCGGATTGCGTCTCGTTCCGTACTGTACCTGGTGCAACAGAACGCAGGGCAAGATGAAGGTATGGATTGATCTCGAGGAATAGGATATGAGATGCAGTTGCCGTCATTTGTCAGCTCTTATCACTAAGGTCCTGTGCATACAGGCCATACTCCTGTCCGGAGCATGGCTGTATGCGGATGAACAGTATTCTCTGCAACGTCTGGAAGTTGAAGACGGGCTTTCGCAGAATATGGTGTACTGTATCTGCCAGGATAGCCATGGTTTCATGTGGTTCGGGACCCAGGGCGGACTCAATCGTTATGACGGCAACAGTTTCAAGGTCTTCAGGTACGGAAGCGGCAGGCAGTTGGGCAATGACGGGATAATGAGTATGGCTGAAGGTCCAGACGGGAAGCTCTGGGTGGGTACCCTCCAGGGCCTTTACATATATGATCCCCGTTATGAGGATTTTTCTCCTGTCTTCACGGACGGAATAATCCGTGACATATCATTTTCGGAGTCTGGTGATGCCTATGTCATATATGATGACAGAACGCTGTTATGCTTTTCTCCGGATATGGAAAGAAAGGCTCTGAAGTCATTTCCGGACAGCTATGGAGGCAGTTTCAGAAGAGTGTGCCCGGACGAGGAAGGCAATGTCTGGGCGGCTTGCTACAATGCAGGTCTTTTCTGCCGGCGCAGCGACGGAACAGAGTTTTTCTTCACTCTATCGGGCTCGGAAGAGGATATGTTCACTGATGTCGTGCTTCTGGATACGGAAAACCTGCTTGTCGGCACCATGGACAGGGGTGTACTCAGATTCAATATCCGGAGCCGTTCGTTCTTCCCCGTCGAGGGACTGGGACCTGAAAGCGTGAAATTTGTCCACGCCATACTCGGTGACAGTTGCGGACGTATATGGACAGGGGCGGAGAACGGACTGTTCATCAAGGATAATATGGGAGTCACCCATCTCACACATATTTCCAACAATCCATTTTCCCTTTCGGACAATGCAGTGTTCTCGCTTTCCGAAGACTGTGACGGAGGTATCTGGGTCGGCACCTATTTCGGCGGGGTCAACTACTACTCCCAATACCTCGCCCAATTCAAGAAATATTTTCCTGTACCAGGTTCAAATGAGCTCAAAGGCAAGAACATCAGCGAATTCCTTGAGGCCTCTGACGGCTTGATCTGGGTGGGGACCGAGGATGCGGGCTTGCACAGACTCGACCCTTCAGACGGAAAGTTCGAAAACGGTTTCATTCCTGCAAACAATGTCCACGCCCTTTCCGAACTGGACGGAAAACTCTGGGTGGGCACCTATGGAAAAGGTCTCTACATTCTTGACACCCGTACAGGAATTAGCAGGAATTATCTGTTTTCGAAACGTGGCTTATCTCAGATGGAGGACAATGTCTATTCCATTTTCAGGGATATGGACGGTAGAACCCTGATAGGAACAGACGGCGGACTTTATGAGTTTATAATGTCCTCGGGTACGCTCAAGGGCATTGCGCAGGGACAAATAGGAGGCACTGTCAAGGATATATGCCAGGATTTTTATGGAAATATTTGGGTAGCCACAGCCGGACAGGGACTTTTCAGACAGGATGCGGAAAGCGGGGAGTGGGAAAACGTATACACTGAGCAGAATTATTTTTCCTGCATACTCGAAGATCAGGAGCACGACCTGTGGTTTGGCACAGAGGGCTCCGGAATCCTTCACTATGACCACGCCGCCGAGTCGTTCGACATTGCCTGCACCACCTCCGACGGTCTGCCGGACGAGACGGTCTATATGCTCCTTGAAGATGAGCAGCACAATATCTGGGGCAGTACCAATCACGGGATATTCCGCAGGGCAAGGAAGGATGGAGGTATAGTGGTGTTCGACCACAAGTCCGGCCTTACCTGCGACCAGTACAATTTCAGGTCTGGAATCAGAACGGGGGACGGACTGTTCTATTTCGGAGGAGTCAAGGGCTTCGTGAGTTTCGATCCATCGAGGATAATACGCCCGGAAGGCCAGTCGAGGATAGTTTTCAGCCGTATGCTCCTTAAGAACAGAGAAGTGGATCTCAGGGACAAAGCCTCTCCTCTAAAGAGGTCTATAGTCTATGGAGACAGGATAGTGCTTAGCCACGACCAGTCAAGTTTCAGCATAGGCTTTGCGGATCTCAGCTATCCGCTTTCCGGTGTCAGAAGCTATCAGTACAGGATGATAGGACACGACGGAAACTGGTATGACGTCAGCCGTTCCCGACTGATTACATTCTCCGAACTCCCTCACGGAAGATATACCCTGGAAATCAGGGCCAACAGCTATGCGGAAGAGTCCGCAGAAACAAACGCATCGATCGATCTGCAGGTTCTTCCTCCGTGGTATCTGACATGGTGGGCCTATGCAGTCTACGCAATCGCGCTTATTCTCTTTATCTGCTTGGCTTTCATGCTCATAATGCGGGTGGAAAACAAGAGGAACAGGGACATGCTTGAGAGGATGGAGATGAGGAAGGAGAATGAGCTCTACAATGCGAAAATCGACTTCTTTACCCATATCACCCACGAGATAAGGACACCTCTTACCCTCATTACGGCTCCTATGGATGAAATTATGGAGAAAACAGGCCCGGACCATCCAGCCTATGACGACCTCTCCATAGTAAGGAAGAACTCCCATCGCCTGCTGTCACTCGTGAACGAGCTTCTCGACTTCAGGAAGGTGGAGGCCGGCAATGTGCTGCCGAACTTTGTCCATATCGACATCTCATCCCTTACGCGCGACATACTCGAGAGGTTCAGAAAGGAGTTCGAGACAAGGAATCTCGAACTTGTCGCCAGCATTCCTGAAAAGGCCGAAGCGGACGTGGATGCGGAGATATTCACGAAGATACTCAGCAATATCATCCTGAATGCCTGCAAGTATGCCAGGACAAGGATATCCGTGGGCCTGGAAATGAGCGCGGAAATGTTCCGCATCGCCATCAGCAATGACGGAGAGAGGATTCCTGACGACGAAGCTGAACACATCTTCAGCCCTTTTGTCAAACTTGACAGGAACATTCCGGGCTCTGGGCTTGGCCTCCCTTATGCCAGGACTCTGGCTGCGACTCACGGAGGAAGCATATATCTGGATACATCCTCGGATGAAACCTGTTTTGTCATATCGATGCCTTTGGCTCAGGAGGCTTCCTTATCTATGGAAACCGCGGATGATAGTCCGGGGCCAGTCAGGAGTTCAGGCGAGAGCGGAACTGAAAACAGGGAGAAGATTCTGGTTGTCGACGACAATGAGGACTTTCGTGACTTCCTTTCAAGGAAGATAGGGCAGGAATATACGGTCTTTACGGCTGCGGACGGAAAGGAGGCCCTGGCGATTCTTGGCGTGGAAATGATTGATCTTGTAGTCGCGGACCTGATGATGCCGGGAATGGACGGCTCGAATCTCTGCGCTTCGATAAAGGAAGACATAAACACCAGTCACATACCGGTGATTCTTGTAACTGCGCGTTCGGATATGGAGACGAAGATCGAATGTATCAGGAAAGGAGCGGATGACTTCATATCGAAGCCTTTTCAGACCTCCTATCTGATGGTCAGGATAGAGAACCTGCTCAAGACGAGGAAGAATCTCATGAATTCTCTTGCTACCTCTCCTGACTTCACCCTAGATACCATAGCCACGTCCCGAAAGGACGAGGAGTTCATCACCCGTCTGCGTGAAACCATAGAGTCCAGGATGGAGGACCCGAAACTCGATGTGGATGTGCTCGCAGAGGCAATGAATATGAGCCGTGCCACCTTCTACAGAAAGATGAAGGGATTCACAGATGTCTCGCCAAATGAGTTCATACGCCTCTGCAGGCTCAGGAAGGCGGCGGAAATGCTCGCTAGAGGCGATGCTCCTGTCAACGAGATTGCCTATGCCGTGGGATTCAGCTCCCCGTCATATTTCTCTCGCTGCTTCAGCCGCCAGTTCGGCGTCAGTCCAAAGGACTACAGTCCCCATTCCCAGTTATCCTGACGGCATTCCTTACGGCATCGGGACAGGCCTCTTATCGTAACACGGCAATCATCGCAGCACGGCAGCAATCGGCAGCCATCGGCGGCCGGTCAGCGGGCGATGGCGGCGCGGACGAAGTCGACGAAGAGAGGGTGTGGCGAGAGGACGGTGCTTGAGTATTCGGGATGGAACTGGGTTCCTATGTACCAAGGATGGTCAGGAATCTCGACTATCTCGACGAGCTCGCTTTCCGGATTGATGCCCGTGCATTTCATGCCGTGGGATTCGTATTCACCGAGGTATGCACCGTTGAATTCATAGCGGTGACGGTGACGCTCGCTTATGGTTTCGACTCCGTAGATTTCCCTGACGCGGCTGCCCTCCACGAGACGGCATCCGTAGGCGCCCAGCCTCATCGAACCTCCGAGCTGGGTAAGGTTCTTCTGGTCCTCCATCATGTCGATGACGTTGTGGGCTGTTTCCGGGTCCATCTCGCTGCTGTTTGCATCTGCATATCCCAGTACGTTGCGGGCGAATTCGATGACCATCATCTGCATTCCCAGACATATTCCGAAGGTAGGGATACCGTGGGTCCTTGTGTACTCTGCGGCCACTATCTTGCCCTCTATGCCCCTCTGTCCGAAGCCGGGGCAGATGACGGCACCGGCTACGTCCCCGAGCATGGACTCTGCATTCTCGGCATTCAGGAACTCGCTGTTTATGAATTTGATTACCATCTTGCGGTCGTTGTATACCCCTGCGTGGATGAGGCTCTCGCGTATGCTCTTGTAGGCGTCCTGAAGGTCATATTTGCCGACCAGACCTATGGTCACGCTCTCCTTCGCATTTTCCATCCTGTACACGAACTCCCTCCATGGTTTCATTTCAGGAGTTGCGCCTGCATCCATTCCGAGCTTGCGGAGTATGGCCGAGTCGAGACCCTGGCGCTGCATGTTGAGGGGAACTTCGTAGATGCTCGGCAGGTCCTCGCTCTGGACCACGCAGTCCGCATCGACGTTGCAGAAAGATGCGACCTTTCGGAGAATCGGCTCGTCAAGGTGCTTCTCCGTGCGGAGAATGAGGATTTCCGGCTGTATGCCCATTCCCTGCAACTCCTTGACTGAATGCTGGGTAGGCTTGGTCTTCAG
>JAEDEB010000095.1 GCA_016293535.1 Bacteroidales bacterium
TGAAACGTGACGAGCTTTTCGAAGGTTCAGCGAGTGTAAGTTCTTTCAGTCTTTGATATAGAGGCGTAGCTCAGTTGGTTAGAGCGCCACACTGATAATGTGGAGGTCCGCGGTTCAACTCCGCGCGTCCCTACTCCGGGGGATTAGCTCAGTTGGTAGAGCACCTGCTTTGCAAGCAGGGGGTCAAGAGTTCGAATCTCTTATTCTCCACAATCCAGGCTGACCATCAACGGTCGGCCTTTTTTGTTATACCTTCATCAGCCTGAATGTGATTTCCTATTCCCGGCCCGGAAAGACATTCACAAGATGAGCAGAATATTTTGAAGTTTTCATAGTGTATTATGGTTGAAAAAATTGAAGAAATTGTCAGGGAGGCATCCCGTCTGATGCTTACCGATCACTTCAGAGTGGACAGCAAGGGCGGCAGCGAGAATCTTGTCACCTCATCGGACTATGCAGTCCAGGAGTACCTCTGTTCAAAACTCTCCGAACTTGTTCCGGGTTCCTCCTTCCTTTGCGAGGAGGAAGGCATGCAGGACTACGGTGACCACGAGTACGTTTGGATAATAGATCCCATAGACGGAACAATGAACTACACCCGCGGAATCAGGGAGTGCGCAATCTCGGTTGCCCTGAAGAAGGACGGAGAACTCTTCGCCGCTGTGGTCTACAGTCCCGCCGCAGGGGAAATGTTCACTGCCGAGAAGGGCAAGGGCGCCAGATACAACGGGAATACCATACACATATCCGACAGGAAGTTCAGGGATGCGCTCTTCTGTACGGCGTGGAGCACCTACAGGAAAGAATGGGCTCCTGTATGCATGGACATAATCAACGACGTATATTACAGGATAAACGATATCCGCCGCTTCGGGGTCGCCTCCCTCGAGCTATGCTATCTTGCCTGCGGACGCTGCGAACTCTATTTCGAATACAGGCTTCAGCCATGGGACATCGCGGCTGGATCCCTCATACTCCAGGAAGCCGGCGGAATCCTGCGGACCCTCCACGGGAAACCCCTGACATACAAATGTCCCGAACTGGTGATAGGTGCCAACAGCGAAGAGAATTTCGCAGAGCTTTCCTCCACCATCGACAGATACATTGAAGAAACAGCCTACTGACGAAGTCCCTGGGGCTCAGGCTCTGTCGGGTTTCAGCCGAGGAAAGCGCTTCCCCTTCGCGACAGCCTGCGGTAACGGATGAGTTTAGGCATCGACCCGATGAGGCGGAACGCGTCGGCCATCGTGGTGGGCGAGAAGTAGACGAGACCGGTTAAGAAGAGCTTGACCGGCTGCCAGAAAATTCTGAAAAGAAGCAAGTTCCCGGGGTTGCTGAACTGGACCGTGGAACCGATGCTTTTGAGCCTCATCCGCGATGCTTTGTCCATCACGCGAGTAGCCCTGTCGTGGACCCCGATTACCGTGATGTCCACTCCGCACCTGAACCCGTGCCACAGACAGCGGTGTATGTAGTTGTCGTCCTCGCCGTAATGGTGGAAGGCGGGTGAGAATCCTCCCACGGCCTCCAGGCATTTCCGGCTTATCATCCAATGCGCAGCCATCACGAAAGGAACGTCATAAACCTCCTTGCGGCCGGGCAAAAGGCTCTTCCTGTCAGGCAGGTACTTCCCGCACTTGGCTTCGAAACGGGGATCGGGCCGAGTTCCGTCGGCGCAGGTCTGTATCGGACTGAGTATGCCGTATGAGCCGTCTTTCTCAAAGTCCCTGACAAGGGCTGTGATGGTGTCGTGCTGTATCCAGGCGTTCTGGTTGAGAAGGTACACATAGCTGTACCCGTTTTCGAGCGCATACTTGAGTCCTATGTTGTTCGCTCCGCCGAAACCGAGATTCTCCCCCGGTTCCACGAGACCTGCCAGCCACCACCCGCTGCCGTCGTTTGCCGTTTCCCGGAACCATCCGCGGCAAATCTCGCGCACCCGGGCGGGAGTGCCGTCCGTCGATCCGTTGTCCACGACGAATACGTCCACGGCTTCGTCAGAATCCTTCAGGCTTCCCAGACAACGGTCTATCCACTTCATGCCGTTGTACGTTACGATAATGACGAGTACCCTGTTCTTCATGGCAATTACCCCAGTAATTGCGGCTAAGGTAGCAATTCTTTCCGACATATACATTTGACCTTCAGGGACAAGGATATTCCATATCAATTTCGTAATTTTGTCGTCTTGTCCGCAACGGGCGGACGGCGATGCATTTGAGTTTCGCAAATGCGTGAATAGAGTTGATGAATCGTTAAATCTAGATACTATGGCAACCAAGACAAAAGGCAGCGGAGCATATCTGTTTTCCATCGTCCTCGTGGCTGTGATAGGTGGTCTGCTGTTCGGATACGACACGGCGGTCATCTCCGGGGCCGAGAAAGGCCTTCAGGCCTTCTTTATGGGAGCGACGGACTTCCAGTACACCAACCTTCTTCACGGAATCACTTCCTCGAGCGCCCTTCTCGGATGCATCATAGGAAGTGCGGTGTCCGGACTTATGGCCGGGCGATTCGGGCGCAAGAGAAGTCTCTTCATTGCCGGTATCTGCTTCTTCCTCTCGGCAGCGGGTTCATATTACCCTGAGTTCCTCTTCTTCGAAAAGGGCATCCCGACCGCAGGACTCCTCGTGGCCTTCAACCTCTATCGCGTGCTCGGCGGAATAGGCGTAGGTATGGCATCGGCCCTCTGTCCTATGTACATAGCGGAAATCGCTCCCGCAGACAAGAGGGGAATGCTCGTCTCCTGGAACCAGTTCGCGATTATCTTCGGCCAGCTCGTGGTTTACTTCGTGAACCTCGTGATACTGGGCGACCACATCGCGCCGAAGATGGAATCCCTCGCCGAGGGCATCAATCAGATAATCAATGCAGACGCTCTCGCTTCCGACGGCAACTGGTCGGTCACCACGGGATGGAGGCTGATGTTCGTCAGCGAATGCGTGCCTGCTGCCCTCTTCTCCCTGCTCATACTCCTCGTTCCTGAAACTCCGCGTTACCTCGCGATGACGGGCCGCGATGACCGGGCCCTCAAGGTGCTCAGCCGCATCAACGGTGAGGAGAAGGGCCGTGAGATACTGGCCGATATCAAGTCGACCATTTCCGAGAAGAAGGAGAAGCTGATGACCTACGGTTTCCTTGTTATCTTCATCGGAGTGATGCTCAGCGTATTCCAACAGGCTGTCGGCATCAATGCGGTACTTTATTATGCACCGAGGATATTCGAGACCATGGGAATGGGCAATCCTATGATGCAGACCGTGCTGATGGGCATAGTCAACATCAGTTTCACCCTCGTCGCCGTCTTCACGGTGGAGAAACTCGGCCGCAAGCCGCTGCTCATCGTGGGATCCCTCGGCATGGCTCTCGGCGCAGTGGGAGTGGCCCTCGCGGACGCCCTGCCTTCCCTCCCCGGGGCCTTCGGAGCAGTGAGCGTAATGGTCTACAGCGCATCCTTCATGTTCAGCTGGGGCCCTATCTGCTGGGTTCTCATCTCCGAAATCTTTCCGAACACCATACGCGGAGCCGCAACTGCAATAGCCGTGGCTTTCCAGTGGATTTTCAACTTCATAGTATCCTCCACCTTCGTGCCTCTGTATGCATGGAGCCCGTCCTTCACCTACGGTCTCTACAGTGCGATATGCATCATTGCCGCAGTATTCGTCTGGAAACTTGTTCCCGAGACTAAAGGCAAGACGCTCGAGGATATGACAAAACTCTGGAAGAAGAGGAAGTGACAATGAAGTCTTCCAAGGTAGTCCTGTTCATTTTTGCCGTCCTTCTGATGCTGGGAGCGCTCTGTGCGGTTTTCCCTGCATCCGGTGTCAGTTTCGCCGGCACAACACTCTCTTTCCCGACCTTGGAGCAGGCTTTGAGAGGGGGAAAGAGCGGGGTTGCCGCGGAGGATACGGTCCATGTGGAAACGCCCGAGGAAATATTGGCTCGACGTCTCGCGGAGCTCAGGGCGGCAGAAGAATCCCGCTACGAGGACTTTGCCCGCAACAGTTCCATCCGCATCTTCTTCCCGGACAACGACCTCAGTCTCTTCGACCGTTTCTTCGACTCCCTCGACAGCGCAATGGTGCATCCTGTCAGGATAGTCCATTACGGGGATTCCCAGCTCGAAGAGGACAGGATAACCAACAACGTAAGGGAACAGCTCCAGAGTCGCTTCGGCGGCGGCGGAGTCGGTCTCGTTCCTCTGATACAGACATATACTACGCTGACCCTCAGGCAGAAACGTTCGGGCTCAGCGCCAAGGAGCATAGTCTACGGGACCAAGGATTTTACGGCTCCGGGAGGTCGCTACGGTCCTATGGGCCAGGTGGCCCGCCTCTCCGGAAATATGGACATAAGCTATACCCCGAATCCGCGTATTCCGGAGAATCACCATTCCAGACACTACAACCGCGTGACGATTCTGACCGACACGGCGCACGCCCCGTTGAAGATATACTGTCCCAAGGGGACTGTCACCATGGACAGCCTTTCCCGTCCGATGCGCCGTTACTTCATCGAACTGCCCGACACCTCGGAGTCTGTGGGGTTCCGGCTCAATGGCAATGCGGACGTCTATGGGGTGATGCTTGATGCAGAAAGGGGAGTCTCGCTCGACAACGTGGCAATGCGCGGATGTTCCGGGACCATATTCAACCGTATTGATGCGGGGCAGCTCGCAGACTACTACAAGACCCAGAACGTAAGCCTGATCATACTCCAGTATGGAGGGAATGCGGTTCCGTACATGAAGGTCGGGAAGGCCCTCGATACCTTCGCCCAGAAAATCCATGACCAGATACTCTATGTGCGCAGGCAGGCTCCGGATGCAGCAGTGCTCTTCATCGGTCCTTCGGATATGTCCACGAGCGTGGGCGGAGTCATGAAGACCTATCCGGCGCTCCCTGCAATCATAGATTCCCTGCGCAGTGCGGCCAACCGTGCCGGTGCGGCCTATTGGGACCTCTATACCGTTATGGGAGGACAGAATTCCATGACTGAATGGGTCAGGACGGGATATGCCGGCAGGGACTATATCCATTTCACCCACAAAGGGGCGGACGAGGTCGGCAATCTCCTTGCGAAGTCCCTTATGCTCTACTATGACTACTACAAATGGCGCAACAAGCCTCTCGGAGAACAGCTTACGCCGGAGATGGTGTCCCGCCTGATGGCCGGTGACTCCTGTGACGCCTCTCCGGACTCCCTGACGCAGGTCATT
>JAEDEB010000096.1 GCA_016293535.1 Bacteroidales bacterium
GGTAAACCTGCCCGTCGTGCCGACCGAGAGGCGCATAGCTCATTATGTCGTCGGGATGGACATCTTCGATGAATCTGTCAAGCGTCTTGCCCATGCCGCCCAGAACCCTGATTTCGGGCAGGGAGGCATAGCGCACCCATTCGTATGAATATATGGTCCTGCCGCCCTTGTTCCACTTCCTTGCGGAAGAGAATTCGGATACGGCAACCAAAGTTCCGACCGGATATGGGTGAGGGGCGTCGGGATCCTTCATCTCCTTTCCGCTGTACCGTGCGACGAAAATTCCGTACCTGTACCTGCAGGCTGCATCCCCATAGAGGTGACAGACATCAAGGAAGGCCGAGGCCTCGGCCTTGTCGATGCGCCTTATCTCGCAGTTCCGCGCGAAGATGCTGTGGAATTTCTCCGGGTAACTCATGCTGGACTTTTTGCTTTGGCAAAGTTAGGATTTTGAGCATATCTTTGAGTAATTTTGTGCACAGACAATTCCGGTATAATGGCAGACACTATAGAAATAGAAGGCATACTCGAAGAGGGTGAGCAGGCTTTTATGGCGGCAATGGCCGCCGAGAGCATACACGCCGGTTTTCCTTCGCCCGCACAGGATTACATGAACCGCTGCATAGACCTGAACAGGGAACTGGTGCGTCATCCGGCTTCCACTTTCTACGGCCGTGTGGTCGGTGACTCGATGATAGAGGCGGGCGTGGAAGAGGGAGACATACTGGTGATTGACAAGTCCATAACCCCGTCTGAAGGAGATATGGCCGTCTGTTTCCTCGACGGAGAATTCGCGCTCAAGCGTGTGTCTTTCTCAGACCCCGCAGGGTCATCGGAAAAGGGGCTGTGGCTTCTCCCGGCCAACCCGAAATACAGCCCCATCAGGGTGAGTGAGGAGGAGAATTTCACCGTGTGGGGAGTTGTGACCTATGTAATCAAGAAGACCTGGCGCAGATGAGGTACGCCCTTGTGGACTGCAACAATTTCTTTGTTTCCTGCGAGAGGGTGTTCCAGCCTGCGCTTGAGAACAAGGCTGTCGTCGTTCTGAGCAACAACGACGGTTGTGTCGTGGCCAGAAGCAACGAGAGCAAGGCCATGGGCATAAAGATGGGAACCCCTTTCTTCCAGATCCGTCATCTCGTGGATGCGGGCCGTCTGGTGGCCTGTTCATCCAATTACGCCCTGTACGGAGACCTTTCCGCAAGAGTTATGTCCATACTTTCCGAAGCTGTGCCGAAGATAGAGATATATTCCATAGACGAGGCTTTCCTCCAGATCGATGGCATACCCGAGGAAAGGCTTCCGCAGCTGTGCAGGGACCTTGTTCGCAGGATAAGGCAGTGGGTGGGGATTCCCGTGAGCATAGGCGTGGCTCCGACAAAGACCCTTGCGAAGATTGCCAGTCATTTCGCAAAGAGATACAAGGGCTACAAGGGAGTATGTTTCATCGACAACGAGCAGCGCCGTCTCAAGGCCCTCAGCCTGACCCCGATAGGGGATGTGTGGGGAGTGGGACGCCGTATTGCGCCCCGTCTCGAGTCCGTTTCTGTCCATACGGCCCTCGATTTCGTTGCCCGTCCGCAGGAATGGGTACGGGGTAATTTCGGCCTTTCGTGCGCACGGACCTGGGCGGAACTGTGCGGCATTCCTGCGGTCGACGAGGAGACCGGGGATGCACGCAAGTCAATATGCACCTCACGTTCCTTCGCCGATATGACGGACAGTCTGCAGGATCTGCAGCAAAGGGTAGCCGCTTTCGCATCCGAATGCTCACGTAAGCTGCGCGAAGAGGGCACTGCGGCGTCCGAAATCACGACCTTCCTGTATACCAACCGTTTCCGCGAGGATCTGGACCAGTATTTCCCCTCCGCGACCATACGCCTGCCAATGGCCACGTCCAGCGTCCGCGAGGTCGTCGGGGCGGCGTTGAGGGGACTGCGCGCCGTGTACCGCCCGGGATTCCAGTACAAAAAGGCCGGAGTCATCGTTTCCCGCATCATACCGGCCGATTCCGTGCAGGCTTCGCTCTTTGACGTCGATTACAGCCAGAGGACGAAGAACGACAGACTTTCGGATGTCATCGACAAGGTCAATTCCCTCGGCTACGGACGTACAGATCTCGTCCACCTGGCGGTCCAGGACGGCGGACACTATTCGGAAGTCCTCAGGCGCGAACACTGTTCCCGCCTGTATACCACCTCTTTGGACGACATAATTGATGTTCATTGAATAATTTTCATTACTTTTGCGGAGTTCTTAAATTTTTTAAGAAACTTCCTGAAATTTTTGGAATTCCCGGGAAGTGAACCTTGCACGGTTTTTTGTTTCGCGGCCGAGCAGGCTTCCGGGTTACAGTATAACTTGCGAAACTTCAGACAGCTTAGAAATGTTGAAAGTAAATCTTGAAGGATGCAAGTCCTTCGTGTCCGAGGAGCAGTATAGGGAGTATGTCGGCAAGGCTCTCGCAGCTCTCGATGTCCTTGAGTCTGAGACCGGTGCCGGCAACGATTTCGTGGGTTGGAAGCATCTTCCTTCCATAAACAGCAAGAACTCCCTCGTGGATGAATGCGAGCAGATTCGAGACAGCTGGAAGGCAAAGGGCGTGGACCTTGTTGTCGTCATAGGGATAGGCGGCTCCTATCTCGGAGCCAAGTGCGCCATCGAGGCTCTCAAGCATCCGTTTTCAAGCCTCCTTTCCGGAAAGAAGGATGCTCCTGAAGTTGTCTTTGCAGGACAGAACCTCTCCGAGGAGTACATCTGCGAACTTATGGACCTCGTCAGGGAACGCAATGTCGCTACCGTGGTCATCTCCAAGTCCGGTACCACCACCGAGCCGGCTGTTGCTTTCCGCATCATAAAGCAGTACATCGAGAATACCTACGGCAAGGCTGAGGCTGCCGAGAGGATTGTGGCAGTTACTGACAAGGCAAGGGGAGCTCTCAAGAGTCTCTCTACCCAGGAAGGCTACAAGACTTTTGTTATAGAGGACAATGTGGGTGGCCGTTATTCTGTTCTTACTCCGGTAGGAATGCTTCCTATCATCCTTGCCGGCTATGATATGCGCGCGATGCTTGCGGGTGCTCTCGAGATGGAGGAGCTCTGCTCAAGACCTTGCGCCGAAACCAACCCGGCGCTTCAGTATGCAGCGATGCGCAACCTGCTTTATTCCGAGTTCGGAAAGAAGATAGAGATTCTCGTAAGTTTCAATCCTAAGTTCCAGTATCTTGGAGAGTGGTGGAAGCAGCTTTACGGAGAGTCCGAGGGCAAGGACGGCAAGGGTATATTCCCTGCGTCCGTAATATGCACCACCGACCTTCACTCGATGGGCCAGTATATCCAGGATGGCGAGCGCATACTCATGGAGACGGTCGTGACGGTGGAAAATGCTCAGCGCAGTATGGTCATAGAGGCTGACGGACAGAACCTGGACGGTCTCAACTTCCTCGCAGGCAAGCACGTTGAGGAATGCAACGCGATGGCTGAACTCGGCACCAAACTCGCGCACATCGACGGAGGTGTTCCTCAGCTTCAGTTAAGCATAGACAAGATTGACGAGTACAATCTCGGCGCAATCTTCTATTTCTTCGAGAAGGCTTGCGGCATCAGCGCATATGTGCTGGGCGTGAATCCGTTCAACCAGCCTGGCGTGGAGGCTTACAAGAAGAATATGTTCGCTCTTCTGGACAAGCCTGGCTATGAGGAGCAGTCCGCTGCCATCCGTGCCCGTCTCGCGGAGTAAGGATCAGCTGAAAGAAAAAAAGGGGATGACTCTGAAAGTCCACAGGGACTTGGAGTTCATCCTCTTTTTCTGTGAGCAACGCTGCAGTCGCGATTTTTCTTGAAGATTGCTCAGAACGCAGCGATGAGTTCCTCGTTGGTGTAGGCGTCGGCACCGTAGCAGGTCTTCAGATATGCAAGACCGTTGAGGTAGTCTTCCTCGGTAAAGGAGTCGGTAGCCTCTTTTGCCACTACGACATCGTATCCGAGACAGAAGGCATCTGCGGAGGTGTGGCGTACGCACATGTGGGTGTGAAGCCCAGTCATGATGACAGTCTTGACGCCAAGTTCCTGGAGGAGAATGTCGAGATCAGTCTGGAAGAAGCCGCTGTAGCGCCTTTTCGGTACCACATAATCCTTGTCGCAGAGATTGAGCTCAGGTATCACCTCGGCTCCCTTAGTTCCGGCTATGGCGTGGTCGCCCCAGATCTTCAGTTCGCGGTCGATGCCAGGGCGGTGTGCATCATTGCAGAAAATTACTGGTACTCCCGCCTTGCGGGCAGCGTCGAGGAGTTGTGCTGTAGCAGGGACGATTGCTTTTCCTCTGTCGCAAGTAAGTGCTCCGGTCACGAAGTCGTTAAGCATATCGACCACGAGGATCGCCGGTTTGTCAAGTTTGTTCATTCTTTTCGAGTGTTAAAAATTGAAGGGCAAATTTAGTAATCTTCAAAAAATAAGCTGCATCATCTTATGAATATCTTTCCGGGCCATCGCTTAAAATTCCGGCCTATTGTGTATCTTTGAAATAATTCCAAATATTTAGTAATCTTCAAAAATTACTTAACTGTTTATGAGAAAATATATTTCGATACTGATAATGAGCCTTTCTTTCTTCTCCCTATTCGCCCAAGGCGGCAAGAGTTTCAGGACTGTTGGCGTGGATGAGTTTGCATCATATACGGCTAAGCCAGGGGTGACGGTCCTTGACGTGCGTACTCCGGCCGAGCACCTGCAGGGTTTCATTCCCGGAACTGACCTGAATATAGACGTGCTCGAAGATTCCTTTGCTTCCGAGGCAGTTGCCAAACTGCCGAAGGGGGCTCCAGTGGCCCTGTACTGCAGGAGCGGTAACAGGAGCAAGTCGGCGGCGCGAATACTTTCTTCCAAGGGGTATTCGGTAATAGAACTCGGCAGCGGCTTCAACGGCTGGGTCTCCTCCGGCCGGAAGGTTTCCAAACCCAAGACAAAGTAGTCTTTCATATATTACCTGACCTGGGCTGGCTGCGTTGCTTATCCTTTACGAAGGCAGCGAAGGCTGATGCTATAGACTGTCGATTGTCGCAATATCCAATCCGGTTATCTGAGCAATCTGAGCAACGTCCATACCTGAAGCCTTCAATGCCGAAGCAATCGCCTTCCTTGCCTCAGAAGCACCTTCTTCTCGTCCTTCCTTGAGGCCCTTGAGGAGGGCGGCCTGTTCGCGCTCCTTTGTGAAGAAGA
>JAEDEB010000097.1 GCA_016293535.1 Bacteroidales bacterium
AACAGAAAGACGGCCCTCGATTCACATCGAAGGCCGTCAGCAATTCTAACCTAAAACTTAACCTATGAAAAAACTATTCGTTCGCAAAGTTATGAATTTATTTATTCGGAACAAGATTATCCGTAAAATATCATCACGAAACAGTGATTTTCGAAAGAAGTGCAGGCAATCCGGAGAATGAATCCAGGCAATGGAGCCGTTCGGACACAGGCAATTCGGCTATCTCATGGACCCATACGCTCTCGTGAGGGATATGGATGGCGGTACCGCCGATTCCTATTACGGGAAGAATATCAGAGCGGACCGAATTCCCGACCATGACCACATCCTCCGCCACGATGCCGTAGCGCGCAGCGACGGACAGATAGTCCTCCGGCGACTTGTCCATCATCACCTCTGCCGCAAAGAAATACTTTTCCAGCCCCGACTTGCGGAACTTCAGAAGCTGCTCCTTGTTCTCTCCCTTGGTTGCGAGGACAAGGCGATATGTGTCCGAAAGCAGAGCCAGAGTTTCCTCTACGCCGGTGAGAATCTCGAGCGGATGGAAACAGAGCCGCGTAATGATGTCCTTTACGGATTCATATACATCACGCGAAAGACTGCCGCCGCAAAGTTCGAGAGCCGCGTCGAGCATGCCTATGAAATAGGTCTTGGATCCGTATCCGAAATACGGTATGTTCCCCTCCTGTTTCTCCCAAAGCAGATTCTGCACGTCCTCGAGCTTCGCATACGGGGCAAGGATGCGCGCGAACTCGGCCTCGGCCGCACGGAAATCGCGTTCGTTCTCCCAGAGGGTGTCGTCGGCGTCTATGAATATGAACCTATTCCGCATCTGAGCTCTCGGATTTCGAATCCCTCTTGACGGAAAGGATGCGGACATCCCTCAGCGGACGATCATACATATCGACGGGAACGCTCGCAATCCTGTCGATGACGTCGATTCCCGCGACAGTCTCGCCGAAGACCGTATACTCGCCGTCGAGGTGAAGGCAGGCCATCTCGTCCTGGACGATATAGAACTGAGAGCCGCTGGAAGCCTTCTTCGGGTTTGCGCGATCGCCCATCCTCGCCGCCGCGAGAGCGCCTTTCTTGTGGTAATACTCCGGCCTGAACTCCGCCGGAACCGTATATCCGGGACCTCCCTGGCCATAAAGTTCGACCTTCGAGCTGTCCCTGGTGTTAGGGTCTCCGCCCTGGATCATGAAACCGTTGATTACCCTGTGGAAGAGAAGGCTGTCATAAAAATGGGAGTCGGCGAGCTTTGCGAAGTTGTCCCTGTGCTTCGGGGTGTTCTTGTAGAGTTTTACCTTGATCGTGCCCATGGTGGTCTCGATGTCGTAGACCGGCTCCTCGCAGGCCTGTACGCCCTGCTCCGCAACTGTAGTGTCCGTCATAACCGTTTCTTCTGTTTCTGTGTTTTCCACGTCCTGTGCGCCCTGGCGTCCCTTGCAGGAAAATAGAAGTGTCGCCGCGAGGCAGAGGAGAATTGCTGTAGATTTCTTCATATCGTTCTGTTGTTTTTGAAGATTGCTTTACATTGATGCCTGGTTAGTCACGCCTTTCCCGATCGGCGGAATCCAATATATACCAGGCCCATATACCCGAGCAGCAGAATCGTTCCGACGGCGAGCGTCGCAACGGTCGGGAGATTGCAGAGCGAGGTCAGCGCCGCATGGGCCGCGTACATCAAGGCCGCGACGACGACATAGAAAGCCATTGCCCTGTAATCATAAGGCACAGGATAATAACGCTGTCCGAGTATCCAGCTCAATACCATTGCGACCCCGTAACCGGCGAAACCGCCCCATGCGCAGGCCATATACGCCTGGGAACTGTCCGCAAGCATTCTCACTCCGACCACATTGACCAGTATCATCACGGCCGCTCCGATTGCACTCATTACCGCTCCCCAGAGGGTCCTGTCCGTAAGCTTGTACCAGAAGGACAGATTGAAATACACGCCCATGAATATCTCTGCGGCCATAACTACAGGGACGACCTTCAATCCGGCCCAGTAGCTCGGCTGTATGATGTGCCTGAGCAGAGGCATATAGAACATCACCGCAAGGAAGGCGAGCAGGGTGAATATGAGATAGTATTTCATCCCGTCCGCAAGGGTTCGGGGATTGTTGCGGTCGCGGCTCCCGTTGAAGACTATAGGTTCATAGGCATAGCGGAAGGCCTGGGTGAGTATGGCCATTATCATCGCTATCTTTACGCAGGCTCCGTAGATGCCGAGCTGGACACGACCATCTTCTCCCGGAAGCAGATAGGGGAAAAGTATCTTGTCGGCCACCTGGTTGAGTATTCCCACAAGACTCAGAAGCAGGAGAGGCCAGGTATATGAGAGCATACGGCGGGCAAGCGCCTTGTCGAAGCCGTAGGCAATCCCCCGCAGTTCGCGCGCGAAGCCGATGAAGACCAATGCCGTGCATACGAGGTTTATGAAGAATATCAGGCCGACGCCGTTGTCGAACCGGGCCCATATCTCCGCCAGCGCCGGGACGGAATCGAAGAGTCGCGGCAGCGCGAGGAAAACCGCGAGGTTGAGGAGTATGTTCGGTATTATGAACGCGAACTTCAGAATCACGAACTTCACGGCCCTGTTCTGCTGCCTCAGACGGGAGAACATTATCGCCTGAAAGGCATCCATCGCGACGACAAGCCCCATGCAGGCTATGTATTCAGGATGCGAGGCATATCCCATAGCCTCGGAGACGAGCTTCAGCAAGCACAGGAGCAGAACCAGAAAGGCGAGGCACACTCCTCCGACCATACGCAGGGTCGTCCCATAGACCTTGTCGGGATTCTCACCTTCTTTGTTAGAAAAGCGGAAAAGGGTCGTCTCCATACCAAAGGTCAACAGGGCCAGCAGCAGGGCCGTATAACCGTAGAGATTGGTCACTATGCCGTAGCCGCCGCTCTCTGCCGCTATCTTGTAGGTATAGAGGGGAACGAGCAGATAATTGAGGAATCTGCCCACTATGCTGCTGAGGCCGTACAGAGCCGTATCCTTGAGCAGCTGTTTCAGGGGATTTGCCATATATCGTACAAAATTAGTTTGTTTGAGTTAATTTTGTATTACTTAACTTCACGTCAGCAATCTTTATGGCAGAAAAGGGAAGACTTTATCTCATTCCGTCCCCGCTGGGCGACAATGACCCGGCAGAGGTCATTCCTGCACCCGTATTGAACTCCCTGAGCGGATTCCGCACCTTCGTGGTCGAGGAACTGAGGACAGCGCGGCGCTATCTCTCCCGCGCGGGCCTCAAGGGGCACATAGGGGAACTGGAGTTCTACGAGCTCAATGAACATACGGACAATGCTACCGTCGAGGGCTATCTGCGGCTCTTTGACAACGGGAACGACGTCGCTCTCATTTCCGAGGCCGGTCTGCCCGCGGTTGCCGACCCTGGAGCCCAACTGACATCTCTCTGCCACCGCAACGGAATCGAGGTCATACCGGCCGTGGGACCGAGTTCCCTGATGATGGCCCTTATGGCATCCGGGCTCAACGGGCAGTCCTTTGCCTTCTGTGGCTATCTCCCTGCCAAGACCGACGAAAGGAGGGCAAGACTCAGAGCCATAGAGAAACTCTCCGCAAGCACGGGACAGACCCAGATTTTCATAGAGACGCCTTACCGCAACGACGGGATGCTCGCCGAGATACTTTCGGTATGCAAGCCGACAACCCGTCTCTGCATCGCAGCCGACATCACGCTTCCCGATGCCTTCATCAGGACAAAGACCGTGGCTCAATGGGGCAAGAGCGGTCTCAGCATAGGCAAACGTCCCTGCGTATTCCTGCTTCTCGCCTGAGACGCCGCGATGGACACCCTTGCCTTTGGCTGTAACCTTCCCACTATCAGGGCGGTTTGGGGACTTGCACCCATTAGACTGGGCGAACAAAGAAGAGGCCGGCGTTTTCAGCCGACCTCTATCTGTATTCGTATCCCGCGGAGTATCCGCAGGAAGAAAAATTACTCTGCGAGAGAGAACCTCTTCATGAGAACAACCTTTGCCTCTTTGTCAACAGCTGCAATGGTATCCTTCACGGAAGTCTTGCCGTCACCCATCTGGTATCCCTGCTCCTCGAGAGTGTTCTCCTTGAAGAACTTCTGGATACGTCCGTTGGCGATGCTCTGAATCATCTGCTCAGGAAGGTTTGCTGCCTTCTGCTCGGCAACTGTCTTCTTGATCTCACGAGCCTGTGCAGCCTGCTCTGGGGTAAGCCATCCCTTGGCGGTGTTGGACTCGATATGATCCTCGCTGTCAACGTGTGCAGGGTTGATGCCAGCCTTCTTGAGGGCTGCGTCTACAGCCTTCTGAATCTGCTCTTCCTTGGTCTTCTCGATGGCCACTGCACGCTCCTGCTCAACAACTGCTGCAGGGCAGTCAGCTGCGGAGATGGAAACAGGGTTCATCGAAGCCACCTGCATTGCCACACCCTTTGCGAGGTCAGCCGGAACTTCCTTGTTGAAACCTACAAGGGCGCCAAGCTTTCCGTTGAGCGAGTGGATGTAAGAGACGATGAAAGGAGCCTCCACGTATGCATAGTTGACAAGCTCGTGCTTCTCGCCTGTCTTGCCGGTCTGCTCGGTGATAGCCTCTTCCACAGTCCTGCCGTCAGCCATCTTGCTTGCCTTGAGTGCCTCGGCGTCAGCCGGGAGATTGGCAACTGCTGCTGCAAGTACAGAGTCAACGAGAGCCTGGAATTCTGCGTTCTTGGAAACGAAGTCGGTTTCGCAACCGAGGCATACCATTACGGCCTTGTTACCGAGAACTGCTGCACGTACAGCGCCCTCGTGGGTGTTGCGGTCAGCACGCTTTGCAGCAACGAGCTTACCCTTTTCGCGGATGATCTCCTGTGCGCGCTTGAAGTCGCCTTCAGCCTCAACGAGAGCTTTCTTGCAGTCCATCATTCCCGCACCGGTCATTTGACGGAGCTTCATCACGTCAGATGCTTTGATTTCCATTTTTTGTCTCTTTTAAAAAATTATTCCTCTGCAGGAGTTTCCTCT
>JAEDEB010000032.1 GCA_016293535.1 Bacteroidales bacterium
GGGTTCTGCGCTGGAGTTTTGATGAGGTCGTCGACGGCGTTTACATAGAAGTTGAGTTTACCAGCGAATTCAGGTTGGAAAGGCACAGCTTTCAGTTCTATGACTACATAGCAGTTGAGTGGGATATGGAAGAACAACATGTCAAGTTTGCGGGTCTTGCCTGCGATGATAAGCTGTTTCTGCCTGCCCATGTATGCGAATCCGGTTCCGAGTTCGAGAAGGAAGCGGGTAAGCTGCTTCTCAAGTTCGGTTTCGAGGGCCTCTTCTTTGTATCCGTCTTCCAATGATATGAAGCCGAAGTCGTAGGTATCTTTGGTTATGGCTTGTGCCAGCTCGCTTTGCGGTGATGGAAGTTTGTCTGCAAAGTTGGTGATGGCTCCACCAAGGTTTTCGTATTGGTGAGCCTTGATGCAGTTCATCAGGGTGTTGCGGCTCCATCCTTCAGTTGCACATTTCTTTACATAGAAGAGTGCTTCTTCGATGGTTTTGCATTTGGCGATGATTTCAACATGATGTCTCCAAGGTACAAAACTGAATATAGCCGGATATTTCGCACCATCGGAAGAAGTTATTTGAGATTCGACTATTTCTCCACCAAGTTGGTGGAGTTTTGTAATAGGCTGATTATCTGACGATTGAATTTCTCTACCAAGTTGGTGGAGTTTTTCTAAAGCCTCCGGTGTTGAATAGAATTCGTACCACTTCTTCATATACCAGAGGTTTGTGGTACTGAATCCCTTTGATTCAGGGAATGCTGCTTGAAGGTCCATGCTGAGCTGTTCTACAACTCCGGAGCCCCATTGTTCTTCGGCCTTACGAGTTACAAGATCCCTTCCCAACTGCCAGTTGAAAAGCAGCTGCTCGGCATTGACTTTAACGGCTGCTTTGATCTGGGCACTACGGTAGCGTGACTTGACTTCGTTTAGCCACTGTACGTAATTGCTGTCAATCTGCACATCGTGAATCAGTGTGAGGGTTGCGAAGGTGTGGCGGCCTACGTGGAATGAGACTTTCTTGGTTTTCTTCATTCGGGTCTCGATGCGTGCTTCTCCGTCCTGGGCTATCTTGATTTCGCCCCAGGTGAGTTTGTAGATGTCGGAGTAGCGGAGGCCGCTGAAGCAACTTATTCTTTTCAGATTACTTAGTTGGGAAAAATTGTTAAATTTATGCTTTGCCGTCGGTAAATGAGTTTTTTTGGCGCAAAGTGGCTTTCTCTCTTTGATATGGACAGAAGAAATTTTTTGAAGACCGCTGCTGCAGGAAGCGCGGCAGTCGCAGTTGGTGGGGCAGCTGTGCTGGAAGGCTGCTCAGGTGGGAGACGCAGTCCGTCTTCCGCCTGGAGATTTGACCTTGACAAAGCCAACGGACAGTCCCGCCTCCGGATGAGCTTCGAACCCTACGAACTCCAGCTTCGCCACGTGTTCACTGTCTCGTCATATTCCCGCAAGACCACGCCTGGAGTTCAGGTAAAGCTTGAATATGAGGGAATTACAGGATATGGAGAAGCCTCGATGCCTCCTTATCTCGGACAGAGCGTTGATACAGTGACGGCATTTCTCAGGAAAGTGGACCTCACAAGATTCAGCGACCCTTTCTGCCTCGAGGACATATTGGCATACGTGGACTCATTGTCCCCGGGCGACAGCGCGGCCAAGGCAGCCGTTGACATTGCCCTGCACGACCTCGTCGGCAAGCTTCTTGGCGCTCCATGGTACAGAATCTGGGGCTTGGATCCAGCCAAGACACCTGATACGACATTTACCATAGGGATTGACACTCCCGACGTGGTCCGCGAAAAGACCCGTGAATGCGCCGACCGTTTCAATATCCTGAAGGTCAAAGTCGGTCTTGACAATGACAAGGAGATGATCCGGACCATACGTGAAATAACCGACCTGCCGATCGCAGTGGACGCCAACCAGGGCTGGAAAGACAGGTCCAGGGCATTGGACGAGATATATTGGCTTAAAGAGAACGGCATTGTGATGGTCGAGCAACCGATGCCAAAGGAAAGGCTTGACGACAATGCATGGATAAGCGAGCGAAGTCCGCTTCCAATCTTTGCCGACGAGGCCGTCCAGCGTCTATCTGATATCCCTTCCATCAAGGGAGCCTATCACGGAATCAATATTAAACTGATGAAGTGTACAGGTATGAGAGAAGCATGGAAAATGCTGAACTATGCCAGGGCAGAGGGAATGAAGGTGATGATAGGCTGCATGACCGAGACTTCCTGCGCTGTATCTGCCGCCGCCCAGCTTTCACCTGCCGTGGATTTCGCCGATCTAGACGGCAACCTTCTCATAAGCAATGACTTGTTCGACGGAATGAAAGTGGAAGCAGGCCGGATTGTGCTTCCAGACCGGCCTGGAATCGGTGTTCTGCCTATCGTCTGATTCAAATCTGATGCGGGTTGTTTTTTTTAAATTTTATATTGTATAATTTTGCCTGAAGGAATACTATGAAGATTCTTCTCATCATTATCGGTCTTATTCTGTCCTGCAATGTCAGCGACGGATTGTCCATTGATGAGAATCTTCGTTCAGGGATTCCGTGCACAGCGGTCGTTTCCGCTGACAGGGATCCCGGTATGGGGGATTTTGACCGCAAATCTCCCGATATGCTTCCCTTCCGTACGGCAGGATACTCCGGCGGGAGCAACAGCCTTACCCCTCCTATCCGGTCAACACATTCCGGACGCGGGGCTCAGGATTCGGCAAAAGCTCCATTCATCAGGGACGGAAAGATAATCGGCATTCATACGGTTCATACATTTCTGACGAATCTTAAACAGTTTTCGTCCGGGAGACATTCCATAAACAGATACATCTATTCTCTCTGTCAGTTGCTGATTTAGTAATCTTCAAAAGATTCTTATTTCCGGTCGGGATTTCCTTCCTCATCATTCGCTTAGCTACTGTTACGCTCCGACTGCCGTCGGCTGCCTGCTCACGACCTTATTTGTAAGAAAATCTGACCTCGGAAATCTTATTCAAATCTGAAGCAACTTATTCTTTTCAGATTACTTAACAACAAATAATCATCAGCAATGACTATCATTCTGTTGCTGGTCGGGCTGGGACTCACAGTCCTCGGCGCTGACTGGCTTGTCGACGGGGCATCGGCGATAGCACGAAAGGCCGGCGTCAGCGAATTCGTCATAGGCCTTACTGTCGTAGGCTTCGGAACCTCTTGTCCTGAACTGGTCGTAAGCCTGACAGGGGCCATTCAGGGCAATGCCGACATATCCATAGGAAATGTAATCGGCTCGAACATATTCAACGCCTTATTCATTCTCGGAATCACTGCTGTCATAATGCCGGTGTCCATGACAAATGAAAACCGACGGCGGGACATACCTGTCACCCTTGCTGTCTCCGTGATCCTTGTGCTGTTTGGAATGAGCAGGACTTTGCTTGGCATCGGCGGAGATGACAACCTGTCACGATCGGAGGGCATCTTCTTCCTGTTCCTTTTCGGAGTTTATCTATATGCCTGTTTCAGATTCGATTCGAAAGAGAAGAACGATATGCCGGACCATAAGAATATGAGACTGCCTCTTGCAATCATCGCAGTCGCAGCCGGTCTTGCAGGTCTTATCTTCGGAGGAGATTTATTGGTGGATTCCGCCACAGACATGGCAAGAAGCCTTGGACTAAGCGACAAGTTCATTGCAATCACCATCCTCGCAGGAGGTACCTCGCTCCCCGAACTTGCCACCTGCATAGTGGCAGCAGCCAAGCATAGGAATCAACTCGCCCTTGGGAACATACTCGGCTCTAACGTGTTCAATATTCTGCTGATTCTCGGATGCTCTGCCGTCATTACGCCTCTTTCATTCCGGGGAATGAGCCTCGTGGATTCAGCTGTTCTGATTGCGAGTTCCGTGATGCTGCTTCTTTGGGCTTATACCGGCACGAAATGCCGCATAGACCGCTGGGAAGGAGCCCTGATGCTGCTTGCCTTCGGAGCCTATTACTATTATCTGTTTGAAAAACTGTGACCAATAACTTTAGTAATCTTAATTCTAAATACAATATACCATGATGAAAGACAATTTCAAAAAGGTCCATACTCTTAAGGACCTCACCATATCGACGATAGTTTTTTTTGCCGGAGTCGGCCTGTTCTTTCTTAACAGGGGACTGGGAATATGCATCGGAATCTGTGGGTTGTTCATGTATCTGTTCTATAAGGGAGGATACAGGAAAGACGGCCTTGGAGTACTGCTGACGAAGAAATCCGTGGATATCTGCAAGGGATGCAGAAACTCCATGATTGAATTTCTGGAGGGAAAGATCGATGCGCCTGAGATTAAGAAAGGAACTGATGGTGGCTGTGTCAGACTCGAAGTATATTTCGATGAATCTGAAAATGTGGCATATGCGCAATTGTACGATTTCTGCAGTTATGATTATGTTCCTGCTACGGGAATCGTCCAACTTGACGGAAGCAGGGCAAAGACGTTATGGCACTGTATCTTCTGATTTTCTCGGCGATAGTCGTCACCTGCATATTCTTCAACAGGTTTTCCGGGAAGGCCGGGATACCTGTCCTGCTCCTCTTCCTGATGCTTGGTCTGCTATGTGGCAGCCGATATGACGGATTCGCCTCTCAATGGGGCTGGATGGTTGGAAAAATCAGCACCATAGCGCTTATCTTCATAATGTTCTATGGCGGCTTCGGGACAAGATGGAAATCTGCAAGACCCGTGGCCTTCGAAGCGGGATTGCTCTCTACAATAGGAGTGGCTCTCACAGCGGCTTTAGTCGGACTGTTCTGCCATCTTGTGCTGGGATGGGCTTTGCCCGAGAGTTTCCTGATGGGTGCAGTGATCAGTTCCACTGATGCGGCAACTGTCTTTTCCATTCTTCGCTCCCGCAAGTTGGGCCTCAAGAACCACAGCGCTCCTCTGCTTGAAGTGGAAAGCGGCTCCAACGACCCTATGTCATATATGCTCACGGCCGTGATGCTGTCTGTGTTCAGTGACGGCATTACGGCCGGAGACATAGTCTGGCAAATATTCTCCCAGATAGCTCTGGGCGCAGCGGGCGGACTGCTGATTTCAAGCGGATCAGTGTTTCTCCTGAAAAGAATCAGTTTCCAGAGCAACGGATTCGACATGCTGCTTTTCATAGCCATCGCTCTTGTATCATACTCCCTGCCTGACCTTATTGGCGGCAACGGATATCTGAGCGCCTATATTGTGGGCATAGTCCTCGGCAATACCGAATTCCCTGAACGCAAACCTCTGGTCTCTTTCTTCGATGTCATCACGAGCCTGATGCAGATAGTCATCTTTTTCCTGCTTGGGATGCTGGCGATTCCCTCGAATCTGCTTCACTCACTGATTCCGGCCCTGACAATATTCATATTCCTTACCTTTGCGGCCCGGCCGCTGGCTGTGGGCGCTGTCCTGGCTCCTTTTAGAAAATACCATTTCAGGCAACTGACCCTGATTTCCTTCGTAGGACTTCGCGGGGCGGCATCGATCGTGTTTGCAATCAATATACTGACTTCCGGGGTGGAACTGCATAACGACATATTCAGCATCGTGTTCTGTATAGTCTTGCTGTCCATTGCATTCCAGGGGTCGCTTATCCCGGCAGTTGCGAAGGCTACCGGGATGACGGACTCAGGCGAGGACGTGATGACGACATTCAGTGATTTCAGCGAAAACGCCGAAATGGTCTTCGGTGCAATACGCATAGCGGAAACGAGCCCTTGGAACAATCGAAAGATCAAGGACCTGGATTTACCTCAAGATTGCCTCATAGTGCTCGTGGTAAGAGGAGACATGCGCATAGTCCCGAAAGGCGACACCTCTCTTGAAGCTGGTGACGAGATAGTGCTTTGCACCCGCTCATTTCGGGATCAGGGTGCAGACATCCTTATTCAGCGTTCATTGTCAGATGACAGCAAGTGGGCAGGACGCAGGGTCTGTGATTATCCGACACGGGAGGGGAGTCTGCTGGTCATGATACAAAGAGGGGATGAAAGGATAATTCCCAACGGCAATACCATACTCAACCCTGGCGATGTCCTCGTCCTGCTCAGGAGGGGTGAATCAGCGAGCAGCTGAGCCGCATCATCTACTTCAGTTCCCTGTTGGCATAATTTGCTATGCAGTCAGGAAGCTGTATCCTGTATTCCGGATTGTCCATAAGACTGGAGGTCAGGAGCATGTCGGCAGTGGTCCTGTTCGTTGCAAAAGCTATGTTATAGAGAGCCGCCAGTCTTGTAAGAGCCGACACGTCATTCTGATGTCCTTGGACGATAAGATTGTCACAGAAAAAGATAAGCATCTGGATTTTTCCCTCGGCAATCATGGCGCCAATCTGCTGGTCTCCTCCCAAGGGCCCGGAGAGCAGTTTTGTGACTTTCCCCCTGAAAGGGCAGGTGAGGGTTCCCGCAATTCCGGGATTCTCGACCGTGATTTCTTCAATGAGTCTTCCCGTGGTACCTGTCGCATACAGATTGTGTTTCGACAGGATGGCCTGGTTGTACTTCACCCAGCTCAGAAGCTCCTGCTTCCTGCCATCATGCGCTACTAATGCAATGTTCATAATACTCCAACTAATATTGCACCGCAAATATATGTTTTTTATCAATGTGCGTCATTTTTTCATTACGCAGAATCGGATCCTGAGCTGGAGCGTGGTCTCCAGCTGAAGTGGGCGGCCGGCTCCATATACCAGGGACGAGCGTAGCCACAGCCGTATCGCCCTGCATGGATCGGCGGACAGGTATAGCGATGTCCATAATCCTCGCCCGTAGAACGCCGGAGCGCTGAACCCTCCTGGTGCATCCCTTTCATAGACGTAGATTCTGTCATCCCATCCTCCGCTGCCGTACAGGCCCATGCGCACGAATATGGACATATTCGATGGTCTGAATGCCCCCTCCGCATAGCAGAGACCTCCCGGCCCGTTGCCATACAGTCCATGTACACGGCAGTTCGCCGCCCAATTCCCCGATGCCCATTGGAGGTCGGCTCGAAGTTCCGCGCGGTTGACCTGGCCGTAGTTTCGCCGACGGTATAGCAGACGGAGTTTCACGGCCCATCCGCTGCCCGATGTCCAGGCATAGTCGGACTGGAATTTCAGTTGCAGATGGCGAGTGGACGGGTGGAAGGCGGCATCGAAACTCATATCCAGCTGATGTTCTGGCTTGAAATCCACGAATTTGCCTGCAGTCAGGCGCGCCGCAGCAGTCACTGCGTGTTCGTCGGAGCATTTCGTCCCCGAACGAACGGCTCCGGAATAACTGACGTCATAACTGCTCGGATAGTAGCGCGCGAGAAAGCCGAGGGTGAGTCTCTCGCAGGCTTTGAAACGGGTTCCGGCAAGTAAGGCCGGGGCAAGGTCAGCAATACTGAAGGCAGCCTCTCCGAAGAGGTCCGCTCCCCGTATGTTTCCCCTTGCTTCAAGGGATATGACCGCGTCCCGGACCTTGCCCTCTGCAGAACATCGCACAAAGGCATTGACAGACTCCTGATGGTTCAGTCCGTAATGGACAGTTCCCAATGCAGCAAGCAAGTCATTGCCCGGGCAATGCGCGACAGCCGCACTCGTGCTGAACCTACCTGCGGAAATCTCGCTTGCCAAACCCCTGAGTGAGTATGTCGATGGCTTGTATTTAACGTTTTTGCCGAAATTGACGGCAGAACCGCCCCAAGAACGGTAAGGCACGGCGCCGCTGGCGTTGCGACAGAGTGAACCAACCGATGATATTCCCGTGAATGACAGTCCGTTCCATATTGTCAGTCCCTGACCCATCCTCAGACTGAAGTCTCCTGCAATGAATTTCGCTACTTTGAACTTCCTCCCACCGCCCGGGTTGATGTAGGCGATACTGAATCCTTCGGAGAGTACATTCGACTTGACCGTGGAGGAAATCTTGCCGGAAGGGGATGATCTGGTGCCCGGACGGAATTCGAGATTCTCTTTGAAACCGAAGGAACTTTCCCATCCGCTTTCTGATTCGAGCCTGTACTTCAGCCCTGTGGAGAAAGTTGCCGACTCCTGTTTCTTCATTTTTGCGTTTGAGCGCAGAGTGAGCTCGTCCGAAATCCTGTTTCCTTGTCTGATGGAAGGCGGGGAAGAACTCTCAAGGCTTATGAAACATCGCAGGGCCGCTACCGTCTCCTCATCGAAGCCGTTTACGGAAAGGAGTTCGGAGAACGACAGTATGTCCCCGTTCCTCCTGCGGTAATCTTCCAGTGACGCAATCTGGTATGGACTGAAAAGCCCGCTTGAAATCAGGCGCGCACGGGACGAATTGTTGACAGGGAGGGGATGTGCAGCGAAACTGAGGAAATGCCCGAGTTCCTCCTCGTCCATCTCTTCGGCACTCCCGGCACCGGAGAGATAGACCGCCGCCTCGATTGCCCTTCCGTGGGGATCTCCGTATCCGCCTGGATAGGTGTCCGCATTGAATGTGCCAGCGTATGTGCCCGCATTGACTGTACCCGTGGGGTACGATAAAAGAAAAACCACCGCCGCTGAAGGCAGAATATTGGCTAACATAATGTCTTTTGCCTCGGTGGTGGCATTGCAAATTTATCTATTTTATCTATTTTTGCCAATCGAAAATTTTCATGCACGATGGAAAAAGTCCGGCTCAATGACAAAACTTTCCGACTTTATCTTCCGTATGAGAAGATATCCGCGGCAATCGACGAAGTGGCTGACAGATTGAACAGGGATTTCAGAGATTGCGAAGATGTGCCCATTCTCCTCTGCGTTCTCAACGGCGCAATCGTCTTTACCGGTGAACTGCTCCAAAGGCTCGATTTTCCTCTGAATCTCGTCTCAATAAAGATGACCTCCTATGAGGGTACTTCTACTACAGGTGAGGTCAAGGAAGCTATGGGCCTGACTGCGGATGTCAGTGGCCGTAGGGTCATAGTCGTTGAGGATATAGTCGACACAGGGTATACGATGGTGGCCTTGCGGGACATTCTGATGGCCCGTGGAGCGGCCGATTTCAAGGTATGCACCCTTCTCCACAAACCGGACGCCCTCAAGGCTGACATCAGGCTCGATTATGTCGGACTGAACATTCCGAACGATTTCATTGTCGGTTTTGGCCTGGATTACGATGAACTCGGAAGAAATCTAAAAGACATATATGTCCTGGATAAATGACAGGGCTCCAATACAAATGAAATACTACATTCTTTTCGGCCCTCCCGGTGCGGGAAAGGGCACTCAGGCAAGCGCAATGGTAGAGCGCTACAATCTCCACCACATTTCTACAGGCGACCTTCTCCGCAAGGAGATCAAGGCGGGAACTGAACTCGGAATCAAGGCAAAGACCCTTATCGAGGCTGGAAGCCTGGTTCCTGACGAAGTGGTGGAAGGTATGATAGAGAACGAGTTCAAGACGGTCAAGGGCGTCGACGGTTTCCTTCTCGACGGTTTTCCGAGGACTCTTGCCCAGGCTCAGGCATTGGATGAGCTTCTCGCCAGGAACGGTTCGGAAGTGACTGCAGTCGTAAGCATAATGATTCCCGACGAGATGATAATTGAGCGCATACGTCACCGCGCTACCATAGAGGGACGTGCGGACGATGCGAATGTCGATACCATAAAGAACAGGATTGCGACTTATCACAGACAGACCGAGCCTGAAATCGCCTACTACGATGCCAAGGGCAAGTACTATCAGGCAGACGGTGTCGGCACCATCGAGGAGGTGCGTTCACGCATCTTCGACATAGTCGACAAGTTCTAGTTGATTTTTAATTTTTTCCGCTCCTATTTCGAGGATTTTAACGGAATTCTGAGGATGTCACCCGGATGGATGCCAGAGCCTATGTTGTTGTAGGACATTATTTCATCCGCCGTGACATCCTTGAACATTTTTGAAATCCCGTATATAGTGTCTCCTTTGCGGACTGTGTATTCCTCGTATTCCTTCTGAGGGGCTGCAGCAGCCTGAGGCTGCCTGTCCAGTTCCGGATGGCGCGTGATTTCACGAATAGTGCTGTCCGGCTCGGCCGCCGCCGTGTCGGCAGGCTCCGCAATCACCTCAGCCTCAGTTGTGTCGGCAGGCTCCGCAATCACCTCAGCCGCAGTTGTGTCGGCAGGCTCCGCAATCTCTTTTGCAGAAGAGTCAGCTGGAGCGACAGCCTGGGCCGAAGGCTCAGCAGGCCCCGTGGTCTTGGCAGCCGATGTGGCAGGCGCGGAAGAAACAGGAGCGGTCGCAGGCTTGGAACTGACTCCGCCCTTATATATGTAGAGGTTCTGTCCGACACGTATATTGGTGCTCTTGAGATTGTTCCACCTCTTGAGGTCATTGACCGAGCACCTGTACTTCGAAGCTATCTTGCTCAGACTGTCGCCACTCTTGACCTTGTACACTATCTTGCCCATACCGCTCCACATTGCGGAGGATTCCTCTATCTGTTTGATGACTACAGGATTGAACAGCGAATCCGTCTTATACTTATATACAGAGTCCTCGAACTCGAGGTATCTGTCGCAGTATTCCTGAGGCATCCTCAGCACGTAAGGCTGGTCGTTTCCGGGAACTATGTCGTGTACATACTGGGGATTCAGCCTGCGCATCTCCTCTACGGGGATCCCGACCACGTCCCTGAGCTGAGTAAAATGCAACTTCTTTCGTATCACGAAGGTGTCTATCTTCTCCGGGAGCATGCAAGGTTTAGGGTCCATCCCGTGTTCCCTATAGTACTTTGTGATGTATAGCGCACCCACGAAGGCTGGCACATAGCCTCTGGTTTCCTTGGGGAGATACCTGTATATGCCCCAATAGTCGGTGCTGCCGTTGTTGCGTGCTATTGCCCTCTTGACGTTTCCCGCTCCGCAGTTATATGAGGAAATGGCAAGGCTCCAGTCCCCGAAGCGATTGTATGCGTCGAGAAGATATCTCGCCGCCGCATCCGAGGCCTTGTATACGTCGAGGCGTTCGTCCACATATGAGTCTATCTTGAGGCCGTAGCTCTTGGCCGCTGCGTACATGAACTGCCACATTCCCCTTGCTCCTGCCCTGGAAACGGCAACAGGATTGAGGTTGGTCTCCACAATTGCGAGCGCAGCCAGTTCCTCGGGAATGCCGTACCTGTTGAAGGCTTCCTGAAAAATAGGGAAATAGTAGCTGCAGAGTCCGAGGGTCGTGGGCATCCAGCTCTTCCTCTTCTCGGAGTACAGGATGATGTAGTTCCTGACGATGTCGTTGTAGGGGAGGGTGAAGATATTGTTCATCTTCTTTATCCTTTCAAGGTAGATGTCGTCGGAGATGCTGGAAGAAAGTTTGACAGAGTCCATGTTGTATTTCTCCTCTTTCATCTCGCGGATACAGTCCTGGGCATACCAGAGACTGATGCTGTCCCGGGCTTCGGGGCCCAGGGTGAAGACCTCCCTATTTCCAGAGTCTTCCCTGAGATTTGCTTCCTCGCGAAGTCTGGCTATGGTTTCCTCGTGTTTGCCGTTCTGATGCCTGTAATGCTCCACTATCGACTGGAGCGAGTCCAGCTGCCTCCTGAGGACAGAGTTCTCCTCCTGGAGGGTCACCACCAGTTCTTTCCTGTTCTGTGCGCTTGCCTGCGTTCCCGAAAACAGAAGAATTGCCGCTGCCGCGGTAAGTGGCAGCAATATGTTGTGTGTCAATCTCATTTTCTAGAATCTGATTCCGAAGGTCATCCCCACTGCGTTATCTGTCATCCTGCTTCGCGTTGTCCCCAATGCGTAGGCATTGTCCGGAGCGATGATGGCGGGCTCCAGTTTTAAGCTGAGATCCTCGGAGACTTCGAAGTCGTGCATATATGCGAAGACGTTGGCATCGATGACGTTCAGCAGGTAGACCAGTACGGTCGCCACGATGGAGTAGTCCCTGTATCGTCTGTACACGTCCCTGTAGTACTTTGCAGTTTCTCCGGATATGCTGCCGGTATATTCTACGCCTTCAGTCGTTGCTTCGTTGTGTATCCTCTTGAATCTCTTGTAGTTGAGGTCGTTGGTGGCAAGGAAGTACCCGCAGGTTATCAAACCGCCCTGATAGATCGGGATCTTCCAGTATTCCCCGTTGTATGCCTGACCCAGTCCCGGAAGAAGGAGAGAGTATAGGGTGGCCCGGCCCGGCAGGGGCTTCTGGCTACTGTCGTAGGAAATGACTCCGTCAAGGAGCGATGCCCAGTAAGAAATGCCCGCGCCAACGAACATCCATGTGCTCAGGGTCTTGAATTTCGTGTTTATGACAGGCTCCGGTACAGTCGGATCGTTGGCGGCTAACCATTGGGAGTGTGCTTTTACTTGGCGGTCATACTGCGCGCGGTAGTATCCGCCGACCCCGCAAAAGCCGCCTATGGTTCCGTACACTATCGGCAGTTTCCAGTAATCCTTGTTGTAAATCTGGGCCGTGCCGGGGAGTACGACGGCGCCTGCGAACATGGTGCCTATCTTTATGGTCTTCTTATGAGCCATTCCGGCACCCCAATCCTTGAAAGAAAAGAGTTTGTCCGTAGTGTCAGAAACGGCGGTGCTGTCATTCACATCATTGTAGTTCTGGGTGAATGCCTTGTCCTTGAACTGTGCCCCCGCCTTCGTGCTGAAACCGAGGATACAGCCCACAACCACCGATATTATGAGAAGCGTCTTCTTCAAGTTCCTATCTGATGACCGATTCCAGGGCGGCAAGAAGGCGTCCGACCTGTTCGTCGGAATCGAACTTCAATGTCACGGTACCCTTCCCCTCCGCTGTTCTCTTCATGCTTACCTTGCTGCCGAAACTTCCCAACAGGTTCACCAGCCGGTTGCAGTCTTCCGGCAGTCCGGCAGGCGCGAGCTTGTCCTTGCCCTCTTTCTCAGGTCTGTTGCTTGAGGCAATTCTCCGTTCAAGTTCGCGTACGGAGAGTCCTTCCTTGACCACGAGGTCGCAGAGAGCCTCCTGCTCGCGTGAGTCTTCCACCCCGAGGAGCACCTTGGCGTGACCTACGGAAAGGAGTCCCACCTTCAGGTCATGCTGAATCTTCAGCGGCAGTTTGAGAAGCCTGAGCATGTTGGTTACGCTCGCGCGCTTCTTGCCTACCCTGCCTGCCATCTGTTCCTGAGTGAGCTTGCATTCGTCAATGAGTCTCTGATAACTCAGCGCAACTTCTATCGGGTCAAGGTCCTGTCTCTGGATGTTCTCGACTATGGCCATCTCGAGCATTCCCTGGTCATCGGTGCTGAGTATATATGCAGGGACCATGTCCATGCCTGCGAGACGACATGCGCGGAATCTGCGTTCTCCGCTGATTATCTGATATTTGGTACCCGAACGGCGCACGGTTATAGGCTGGATGAGACCGAGAGTGCGTATGGACTCGGCCAATTCGTCAAGCGCCTCGCTGTCGAAGGTCATCCTCGGCTGGTAAGGGTTGGGCTCTACGAGATTGACCGGAACCCTGATGATGTCGGCCTGCGGTCCGTTCGGCGCGCTTTCGACATCGACCACGGTCTTGTTGATGTAACCGACCGGCTTGCGTATGTTGTCCAATTTGATATTCTCGCCTCCGAGAAGGGCGTTGAGCCCTCTTCCGAGACCGTGCTGTTGCTTTACTGCCATTGCTTTATCAGTTGTTTCTCTCAAGAACCTCCTTTGCAAGGTTCAGGTAGTTCGTAGTTCCGTTGCAGATAACGTCGTAAAGAATGATTGGCTTTCCGTGGGAAGGAGCCTCGCTGAGCCGTATGTTCCTCTGAATTATCGTGTCGAAGACCATATCTTTGAAGTGCTCTCGAAGTTCTGTCACTACCTGGTTGTGGACCTTGGTCCTGCCGTCGAACATCGTTACCACGAAGCCTTCAATCGTGAGGTCCGGATTGGGACCGCTCTGGACCAGCCTGATGGTCTGGAGAAGTTTGCCCAGCCCCTCGAGGGCGAAGAATTCCGGCTGTACGGGTATGATGATGGAATCGGCCGCGGTAAGGGAGTTGACGGTAATCAGACCCAGGGAAGGGGAACAGTCGATAATGATATAGTCGTAGTTGTCGCGTATGGGCGCAAGTGCATTCCTCATTATTGACTCGCGGTTCTCGGTGTCGAGCATCTCGATTTCCGCACCTACGAGATTGATGTGTGAAGGAATCATCTGGAGATTGGCTATCTCCGTCTGTATCAGAGTGTCCTCTATCTTCCTCGTACCTATCATCACTTCGTACAGAGTCCTTTTCTGACCGTCCTCCGGAGAGAAGTTCAGCCCTGAAGTCGTGTTTGCCTGAGGGTCGGCGTCTATGACGAGCACCTTCTTTTCGAGGACTGCAAGGGACGCTGCAAGATTGATGGCCGTGGTGGTCTTTCCCACTCCGCCTTTCTGGTTGGCTATAGCTATGACTTTTCCCATTTCAGATAAAGTATATATCCTCGCAAATTTACTGAAAATTTTCATTCCTTTCAGAGGATTGTCAACGGAAAAATAAATATTCCTAACTTTGCCGCGGAAAATTCACAACAATGGCGGGAAACAAGGATATCTGGTTCGTGGTCGTGAATCCTCACGCCGGTTCCGGCAAGACCATGCCCGAGTGGCAGAAGGCTGAGAAGAAGCTTCGCTCAAGGGGCCTGAGGTACAGGCCTGTGATGACCACACGTCAGGGCCACGCAGTGGAACTTGTCAAAAATGCTGCGGCGAAGGGTTACCGCAGGTTCATAGCCGTGGGCGGCGACGGTACGGCTCACGAGGTTCTCAACGGAATCATGCTTTTCAACTCTGCGAATCCGGAGATTCCCCTTGAGGCATTCACCCTTGCCGTAATTCCCATCGGCTCCGGAAATGACTGGATCAAAGCCCATGACGTGCCTCACGACACGGAAGACGTGGTCGAACTTCTCGCAGCGGGAAGGGTGGCGCGTCAGGATGTGGTCAAGGTCAGCCTTTGCGCCCAGGACGATCCTGACCAGAGTCTCCGCACAGTCTATATGCTGAATGTAGGAGGCATAGGATTCGATGCGCGCGTCTGTGAAATCGTGAATGCCCAAAAAGCCGCAGGCAAGACAGGCAAGCTCCTGTATATTAAGGCGTTGATGCGCGTCCTTTCGAATTTCTACTCTTTTCCTGCAATGGTTGTCGCCGACGGCGAAAAGATTTTCGAGGGGGATTGCTACTCCATCGCCTTCGGCATAGGCCAGTACTCCGGAGGCGGACTGCGCCAGGTCCCTTCCGCATGCACCGATGACGGACTTCTCGACCTGCTCGTAATCCCGAAGGTGAAGATGGGCTATCTGGCGACCCAGATACCTAAACTTTTCAACGGCAGGCTGGAAGATGTTCCTGAACTGATATTCAGAAAGGTGAAGAGGGTGGAGGTGGCGCCCCTTTCGGACATGTTCGAGCCTATGGAGGTGGACGGCGAAGTGATTGGGCGTTTCCCGGTTTCGCTCGAGGTCGTCGACGGTATGATCAACGTTCTTGACGGCACTGCCGAAGCCTGAATTCTCCGGGGATTCCCGTATCGAATGACAAAGTTTCGCCTGTCCATGGATGGGTGAATACGATGGACCTTGCGTGCAGGGCGAGCCTGCGTATGGGCGAGGTTGCGGCTCCGTATTTCCTGTCGCCGGCTATCGGATGTCCCATCTGCGCAGCGTGGACGCGTATCTGGTTCTTCCTCCCCGTTTCGAGTTCGAATTCCACGAGCGCATAATCTCCGAAGGCCCCTATCTGCCTGTAGTGCGTCACGGCCTTCCGGCCACCGTTGTCGTAGGGGCAGGAACTTACCTTGAATGATTTGGGATTGTCCTTGAGCCAGGAAACGCAGATGCCCTCGGGCGGGTCGGGAGCCCCCTCCGTAAGGGCTACATATATCCTCTCCCTGACGGCTTCGTTCCAATAGTCCTGGAGCGCATGCTTGGTTTCCGGGTTCTTTGCGAAAATCAGCAGACCGGAAGTGTCCCTGTCAAGGCGGTGGACTATGAATATGCGCGAACGCGGTGATTTCCTGCGGACATAATCGGTCAGAACTGAATAGGCGGTCACATCGTCTCCCCGGTCGGTCGCCATCGTAAGCAGCCCGCCCGGCTTGTTGACGACTATCAGGTCGCTGTCCTCATAGACTATTTCCAGTCCTTTGTTCCTTTTCATTCCAAACTAAACAACATAGTAAAGGAAACGCCCACATCACTGCGGGCGCCCGAACTAGTTAGTAGTGTATTTTAATCTGTGGTTGTGCCGCAAAGATACTCTAATTTTTATAAATGCAACAAATTTGCTCAGTTTTTTTCAAGAAGTCCCGGCCTTAATGCCCTGGTTCTTTCCAGAATCTGCTCGTCCTGCCACTCTCTGATAAGTTTTGGATTGCCGCTGAGCAGTACTTCGGGAACTTTCCATCCGTTGAATTCAGCCGGTCTCGTGTAAATCGGAGCCGAGAGCATTCCGTCCTGAAAACAGTCACTCAGGGCAGATGTCTCGTCCGTGATGGCTCCGGGTATGAGACGGATTATCGCATCCGCAACGATGGCCGCCGGTATCTCGCCGCCGCTGAGTACATAGTCCCCGACGGAAATTTCACGCGTGACCATGTGTTCACGTATCCTGTGGTCAACACCCTTGTAGTGGCCGCACAGGAGTATGATATTCTCCTTGAGAGAGAGTTCGTTAGCAATCCCCTGGGTCAGAACTTCACCGTCGGGGGACATATATATGATCTCGTCGTAATCGCGTTCGGAGCAGAGCTCCGTTATCATCTTGTACAGGGGCTCGACCATCATCACCATCCCGGCGTCTCCTCCGTAGCTGTAGTCGTCGACCTGCTGGTGAGGCCCTTTCCCGTATTTGCGGGGGTTGTGGACGTGTATCTCGACCAGGCCTTTCCTGATGGCCCTTCCGACTATGGAATGGCCAAGCGGACTTTCGAGCAGTTCCGGTACAACTGAAATTATGTCTATTCTCATCTATTCCTGTGTTTTCGTGCACAAAGGTAACTCATTTTGATTTGAAAATTCCTATATTTGTGGGTTGAACATTCATTAAACTACTCTTGACATGAGCGAAGAAAGCATTACGACGGAGATGGCCGCTGTTGAACCTGAGGTTGTCGAGACGCCGGCAGAAAACAAACCCGATTATTCGGCCATGACCCTGGCTGAACTGGCAGAAGCCTTTGAGGCGCTTGCAAAGAGCGAAGACCGTCTGAAACGGTCCAAGGAGGCAGATGCAATCAAATCGGCATTCTACAAGAAACTTATCAAGGCAAAGGAGGAGGAGGGCATTCCGGTTTCCGGAGATCCTGAACAGGCATCGTCCGAAGAACAGAGCGAAGCCGCTCCTGAGGCTGAAGCGACCACTGAACAGCAGGCCAACCCGTTCGCAGCGATAGAGAACGGATTCAAGGCATTCTACAATGCATACAAGAGGGAGCGAGCCGAATACAACAGACAGCTCGAGGCAGAGCGTGAGTCCAACCTCAAGGCAAAGCAGGCCGTAATAGAAGATCTCAAGGCCCTGCTCGAGAAGCAGGCAGATGTGAATGCCTCTTTCCCTGAGTTCAGGAAGATTCAGGAGAGATGGAGAAATATCGGCCCGGTTCCCGCTACCAGCTTCCGTAATATCAACGACACATATCAGCTCTATGTCGAGCAGTTCTATGATATGGTCAATATCGACAGGGAACTGCGCGACCTCGATTTCAAGAAGAACCTCGAGGCAAAGCAGAAGTTCTGCGAGATGGCTGAGAAGCTTGCGGAGAACGAGAATATTGTAGAGGCGTTCAAGGCCCTCCAGAAGCTTCATGACGAGTGGAAGGAGTACGGCCCTGTCGCTAAGCAGTACCGTGAGGAGATATGGGACCGGTTCAAGGCTGCAACCGCTGTCATCAACAGGAAGTATCAGGCCCATTTCGAGGAGATGAAGGGCAAGCAGGTGGAGAACCTTGCAGCCAAGACGGCCCTCTGCGAGAAGGTCGAGGAGATTGCAGGCCGGGAAATCGCTTCTTCGAACGAATGGAATGCGCTCTCAAAGGAAATCGAGGATATCCAGAAGGAGTGGAGAACCATAGGTTTTGCAAGCCGCAAGGATAACCAGAAGATATATGACCGTTTCCGCGCCGCCTGCGACAAGTTCTTCGAGCGCAAGCGTGAGTTCTATTCCGAATACAAGGACAGCATAAACTCCAACCTTGCCAGGAAGATTTCGATATGCGAGGCCGCAGAGGCGCTCAAGAACAGTACCGAGTGGAAAAAGACCTCGGACAAGCTCATCGAACTTCAGAAGCAGTGGAAGGAGATAGGCGCAGTTCCGCGCAAGAAGTCTGAGGCTTTGTGGAAGAGGTTCCGCGCGGCCTGCGACGAGTTCTTTGCGGAAAGGGATAAGAATGCAAAGCCGGAGAACGACTATTATGGCAACCTCAAGGCCAAGAAGGCCCTCATCGAGGAAATCCGTTCCTATGAGCGCAGCGGAGATGCTGATACCGATATGGAGGCTATGAATTCCTTTGCGTCGAGATGGCAGGAAATCGGTTTCGTGCCTTTCAGGGAGAAGGACAAGATTGCCCAGGCCTACAAGGATGCAGTTGCAGAAAAGTTTCCGGATTACGGACGCCAGCGCAGGGCTGCCCGATACTCACAGCAGCCAAGGAGCGAGAAGGATCGTCTCATTCAGAAGTACAACAAGCTCGAGCAGGATATAATTACCTACGAGAACAACATCGGTTTCTTTGAGATGTCGAAGAACGCCGCCCCTCTCATCAGCCAGATGCAGGAGAGGATTGCCCAGGCAAAGGAGGAACTCAAGGATCTCGAGATGCAGATCCGTGCTCTTTCAGAGGCCGGATCAGATAACGAATAATCACAGATGGATAAGAATTCGATAATAGGATTTGTGTTGATCTTCCTCATTATGGGAGGCTTCACAATCTACCAGAAGAGAGAATACAACAAACGTGCGGAGATACAGCGCCAGATTGATTCTGCCGCATACGCACAGGCAAGACAAAGTTTCATTGAGGATTCGATAAGGCAGGCTTCCCTCGATTCGCTTGCTGCAGAGGGCAATTCTGATGCGATAGCCGCGCTGTCGTCGGCATCTGCAGTAAAGTACAGGGATACCCTCCTCAGTGTTGCCGCAGAGGGCCAGGAAGAGTTCGTGACTCTTGAGAACGATAAGATTAAGGTGGTTCTCACGACCCGCGGTGCCCAGCCTTATTCCGTCAAGGTCAAGAATTACCTCACCTGGGATGGCAAGGACCTCGACCTCATACCGGAGGGCAACAGCTCCTACCGGGTCAGCGTTTATGCAGGGGAGTACATCTCCCTCGACGACTTCAACTTCACTGTCGACAAGGCAGACTCCAATGAAGTAGTCATGTCCCTTCCTTTCTCAGGGGGTGGAAGGATGCTGCAGACCTTCACGCTCGAACAGGACGGCTATTGCCTGAAGAGCGACCTTTCCTTCGAAGAGATGGGGAATGTCATTCCGGCCAATGTTTCCTCTGCGGACATTGACTGGTCAGTAGTGATTCCTCGTCTGGAGAAGGGATACAAGAATGAGAAGCAGTATTCCAAGCTGGACTACTACCTGAGTGGCGACAAGAAACCCGGAGAGCTGGGCAAGGCCCGTGACGGCAGCAGGAGCATTCCTACCAAGGTGAAGTGGCTTGCTTTCCAGCAGCAGTTCTTCTCTGCCATACTCACTTCCGAGGATGAATTCGCTTCCGGTGATTTCGCCCTCAAGTTCCACGATGAGAACGATCCTGACCGCAGGCTCATGACCTGTTCGGCGAAGCTCCGTGCGGAATTCGGCAGGGGAGAGGATGCACACATATCCAGCAGCTTCTATTTCGGTCCGAACCATTTCCGCACACTCAAGGAGATGGATGGCAAATATGAGAAGATTATCCCTCTGGGCGGTTCGCTCGTAGGATGGATCAGCCGTTTCATAATCATACCTTGCTTCAACTTTCTCCATGGATTCATATCCAGCTTCGGACTCATCATACTTCTGATGACTCTCCTGATAAAGCTTGTGCTCTCGCCTCTTACGGTCAAGTCCTATATGTCATCTGCCAAGATGCAGGCAATCAAGCCGGAAATTGATGAGCTCAACAAGAAGTATCCGAACGAGGCCGATGCGATGAAGAAGCAGCAGGCCATGATGGACCTTTACCGCCGGGCAGGAATCAACCCTGCGGGCGGCTGTCTCCCTCTGCTCCTTCAGTTCCCTCTCCTGTGGGCTATGTTCCGTTTCTTCCCGGCATCCATAGAGTTGCGCCAGCAGAGTTTCCTCTGGTGCAAGGACCTCAGTGCATATGACTCCATCCTTGATTTCGGATTCAACATTCCGCTCTTCGGAGATCATCTTTCGCTCTTTGCCCTGCTTATGGCAGTCTCGATGTTCCTGTACTCGAAGGTCACGATGTCCCAGATGGCAAGCGACGATCCGAGCACGAAGATGATGCAGGTGATGAATGTCTGGCTGATGCCGATAATGATGCTCTTTATCTGCAACAATCTTTCAGCTGGACTCAGCTACTATTATTTCCTTTCCAATATTGTCACCATTCTTATCACCCTTGTGATAAAGAAATGGGTGGTCAAGCCCGAGAAAATCAGGGAACAGCTTGCCGCGGCGCCGGCGAAACCGGCAAAGAAGAGCAAGTGGCAGATGCGCCTGGAGGAAGCCCAGAAGATGCAGGAAGCCCAGATGCGGAAGAACAACAAAAGGAAATGACGTCCGACAGATGATAGAGGACAGCATACAAACCATCACCAAGGCGCTTCCGGAAGGGACGCGCCTTGTTGCTGTTTCCAAGTTCCATCCACTCGAGGCAATCAGGCAGGCTTATGCAGCTGGTCAGCGCATTTTTGCCGAGAGCCGTCCTCAGGAGCTGCTGAAGAAGGTCAAGGAACTGGAGGCGTCGCCACTGCCCGGTCTGAGCTGGCATTTCATAGGCCATCTCCAGACTAACAAGCTCAAGATGGTGCTTCCTTATGTGGACCTCGTCCAGTCAGTGGATTCCGTCCGTCTGCTGGAGGAAATAGACAAGTGGGGCCGCAACGCCGGCAAGGTGACGGATGTCCTTCTCGAACTCCACGTTGCCCAGGAAGAGTCCAAACAGGGCTTTTACGAGGAGGAGATACTTGATGTGCTTCTGAGGGTTGCCGCTGCTGCCCCTTCCGGAAAGCCTCTGTACCCCAACGTCCGATTCCGGGGACTTATGGCCATGGCGACAAATACCGATGACGCTGAAGTGATATCTTCGGATTTTTCAAGGGCTGAGGACTTTATGGAATATCTCAAGGACCTTTTGCCTGAACTGCCGGAGTTCAACGAACTCTCCATAGGCATGTCGGGGGACTGGCAGATTGCCCTCCGCCACGGCAGTACGATGGTCCGTATCGGCACCGCGATTTTCGGTGAAAGACAATATTGATTACTGTTATGAATAACGAAAAACTCCATATCTCGGAACGCGCTGACAATATGCCGAGTTCTCCTATACGCAAACTCGCCAAGTTTGCAGACGAGGCGAAGCGTAACGGCGTGCACGTGTACCATCTCAACATAGGCCAGCCTGATATCAATACTCCGCAGTGTGCGCTTGACGCGGCGCGGAAGATTGATCATAAGATACTGGAATACAGCCCTTCCCAGGGCCATCTGTCCTTGCGTACAAAGCTCGTGGGCTATTATGCCCGATATGGCATCAACCTTTCTCCGGATGAGATCATAGTGACCACCGGAGGCTCCGAGGCCATACAGTTCGCATATATGGCCTGCCTCAATCCGGGAGACGAGATACTGGTGACCGACCCGTCCTATGCCAACTATATGGCCTTTGCCATAAGTGCGGGTGCAGTGGTCAAGTCTGTGAAGACAAGCATAGAGGACGGATTCCATCTGCCTCCTATCGAAAAGTTCGAGGAGCAGATAACTGACCGAACCAAGGCAATACTTATCTGCAACCCCAATAACCCTACGGGATACCTCTATTCCCGCAAGGAAATGATGCGCCTCAGGGACATAGTCCAGAAGCACAATCTATATCTCATATCAGACGAGGTTTACCGTGAGTTCATCTATACCAAGCAGCCATATATTTCAGCCTGCCATCTCGAGGGCATAGAGGACAATGTCATACTCGTGGACTCGGTATCGAAGAGATACAGCGAATGCGGAATCCGGATCGGAGCCCTCATTACGAAGAACCGCAGGGTGCGCGAGGCTGTCATGAAGTTCTGCCAGGCCCGCCTCAGTCCTCCTCTTTACGGTCAGATCATTGCTGAGGCGTCTCTTGATACCCCGCAGGAATATATGGACGAGGTATATGAGGAGTACCTTGAACGCAGGAACTTCCTCGTTGACGGTCTCAACAAGATTCCGGGTGTGTTCAGCCCTACGCCTATGGGCGCATTCTACACTATGGTACAGCTTCCTGTAGATGATGCGGAGAAGTTCTGTATGTGGTGCCTGACTGACTTTCAGTATGAGGGCCAGACCGTGATGATGGCTCCCGGCTCAGGTTTTTATACTGACCCCAAGGAGGGCAGAAACCAGGTCAGAATGGCTTATGTCCTTAAAAAAGAGGACCTCGCCAAGGCTCTTGTAGTCCTTGCGAAGGCCCTCGAGGCTTATAATTCCCAGAAAGAATAGCTTCAGGAATCCTAAAGCACGTCTTTGAGTCTTTCCATATGCACACTGTGCGACCCCTTGATGAGTATGGTCGCGCGGTGAGGCATCTCCTCCTTGAGTGCAGCCATCAAAGCATCTACGTCGGCGAAACTGTCCGCTCCGGCCTTTGCGAACTCATCCCCGACGAAATATGCCTTTGTGAGCTTGCCGTGAGTTATCATATCCTTGATTTTCTCAAGGATGCGTCTGTGCTCGGAGAGGGATTCGTCCCCGAGTTCCTTCATGTCTCCTACCATAGCAATCTTCACCCTCGCGTCCATGCAGGCGAAATTGTCGAGGGCTATTGACATGCTGCTCGGATTGGCATTGTACGCATCCACGATGAGGGTGTTGTCCGCTGTCCTGAGCATCTGTGAACGGTTGTTGGACGGAACGTAGCGGTTGATGGCCTCGACAGCTCTTTCTTCGCTGATGCCGAAATATTTTCCCACTGCGATGGCTGACATCACGTTGTCTGCGTTGTATGAGCCGATGAGATTGGTTCTTACCTCCAGCATCGTGCCCTGATGATAGCTTCTGCCTGTTCGCGGATCTGTCTTGACTACCGGGATGAGCATCTTCAGGAAAGGATTGCGTCCGTTTGGCTGGAGTACGACAGCGCCCTGATAACGGACACCGTACTGCACGGTCTTGAGCCCTCGGCGTTCCTTGACCATGGATCTGAGGTCCTCGCTGTCGGCGTTGACGAAAACGCGCTGTCCATGCGACTTGATGAAGTCATAGAGTTCGCCCTTGGTCTTCTTCACGCCCTCGAAATTGACGAAACCGAGGAGATGGGCCTTCCCGACGTTGGTTACGAGTCCATAATCGGGCTGGGCTATGTTCACGAGCTCCTTTATGTCGCCGGGATGGCTCGCGCCCATCTCCACGACAGCTATCTCCGTCTCCTCATTGATCGAGAGCAGGGTCAGAGGTACACCGATGTTGTTGTTGAGGTTTCCCTCAGTCGCGGTCACGCAGAAACGGCAGGAGAGAACTTCCCTGATGAGTTCCTTGGTCGTGGTCTTGCCGTTTGTTCCGGTCAGGGCAATGACAGTCAGCCTTTCGTTGCCCAGGAAGGTGTTCTCCCTGTGGTATCTTGCAAGGGACTGAAGGGTCTCAAGTGTGTCCTTGACCCTTATCACCCTGTCCTGCAGTTTCTCTTCCTCTATTTCCGCGTTATGGTTTTTTGCCCAGGACTCCGACACTACAGCGTAAGCTGCACCATTCCTGAGAGCATCGAGGGCGAAATCATTCCCGTCAAAGTTCTCACCCTTGAGGGCGAAAAACAGCTCTCCGTTCCCTGCTTTGCGACTGTCAGTCGCAACCTTTCCGCACGATAGGAATATATCGTGGAGTTTTTTCATATCCAAATGACCCATTATTTTGTTCCTGTGCTTCCGAATCCTCCCTCACCGCGCAGTGTGCTGTCCAGATGGGCTGTTTCTTCCCATTCCACCGTCTCGTGTCTTGCTATCACCATCTGGGCTATCCTTTCGCCGGGCACAATCTCGAAGGGTTCTGACGAGAGATTCACGAGTATGACCTTGATTTCTCCGCGGTAATCCGCGTCAATTGTCCCGGGCGTGTTGAGTACGGTTATGCCTTTCTTGGCAGCAAGGCCGCTGCGTGGGCGGATCTGGGCCTCGTAGCCGGCCGGCAGCGCGATGGAAATTCCTGTGGGAACGAGAGCTCTTTCCAGCGGACCGAGGGTTACGGGTCCATCAAGGTTTGCCTTCAGGTCCATACCCGCAGACAGGGGCGTGGCGTATGCCGGAGAAGGGTAGGCAGAGTTGTTTACGATCTTTACTTTCATCGTGTTGTTGTTGATAGATGGAACCCCGCCGGAGCGTTTTCCGGGCCGCTGGATCCGGATGCAAAGATAGTTTATTACTTCCGTAAAAAAAGTTTGATGATTTAATTTTTGTCTTTATATTTGCAGGCGCATTCGGGGGATTAGCTCAGTTGGTAGAGCACCTGCTTTGCAAGCAGGGGGTCAAGAGT
>JAEDEB010000098.1 GCA_016293535.1 Bacteroidales bacterium
GGCGTAAATCGGTTAACCTAAGACAAAGTTATGCAATTTTTCTATTCTCCAGCCTGTCAGACAACAATTTTTGCGGGCTTGCTCCCGATTTCGGGGCGTTTGCCTATCTTTGCGCTTCGACACCATAAACGGACACCATAAACGGACAACACGATGAAAAAGAACCGGAACGAAGTCAATGCCTACTCGGTATGTGTAGGCCTGCTGATGACGGTGCTGTTCTCAGCAGCTGCCGCATACCTCGGACTCAAGGTCGGACAGGTATTCGAGGCAGCAATCCCCATCGCCATCATTGCCGTAGGCCTCTCTGGGGCACTGGGCAGGAATAACGCCCTCGGGCAGAATGTGATAATCCAATCCATCGGAGCCTGCTCGGGAGTGATTGTGGCCGGAGCCATATTCACCCTGCCGGCAATATACATATTGCAGGGCAAGACAGGTCCTGACGGCAACCTGCTCTACCCCGGCCTTCAGGTGAACTTCCTGAAAATGTTCCTCTCATCCCTGCTTGGAGGAGTACTCGGCATCCTGTTCCTCATACCGTTCAGGAAATATTTCGTAAAGGAAATGGACGGGCAGTATCCATTCCCTGAGGCCACCGCAACGACCAAGGTGCTGACCAGCGGCGAAAACGGCGGATCGAGTGCCAGGATACTTGCGCTGAGCAGCCTTGTGGGAGGTCTTTACGACTTCCTCGTATCCACCTTCGGAACCTGGGCCGAGACCGTCTCCACCACGGTGACGCATTGGGGCTGCGCTGTTGCCGACAAGGCCAAGCTGGTACTCAAGCTCAACACAGGCGCCGCCGTACTGGGTCTGGGTTATATAGTCGGGCTCAAATATGCATTCATAATCTGCTGCGGCTCATTCCTCGTATGGCTGCTTATCATCCCTCTGATGAATCTCATCTGGGGCGGCAGCGTCATCGACCTTATGGGCACCGGAATAACCACAACCATAGGGGAAATGAGCGCAGATACCATATTTAAGGAATACGCGCGCCACATAGGCATAGGAGGAATAGCGACTGCGGGAATCATAGGCATACTCAAGTCCGCAGGCGTCATCAAGTCCGCTGTATCCCTTGCCGTGAACGAGTTCAGGCGCAAACCGGGACAGGCAGCCGCGGCTGAGGACGAAAGCCAGAGGGATTTGTCCATGAAGATAGTAATCGTCGGCATAGCCATCACCCTGCTTGCGGTATTCGCATTCTTCGCTCTCGGCGGTGTGGTGCATACTGTATGGCAGGCCGTTGTCGGCCTTCTGATCGTCGCTGTCATCGCCTTCCTTTTCACCACAGTCGCTGCCAACGCAATAGCCATCGTGGGTACCAACCCGGTCAGCGGAATGACCATAATGACCCTCATAATCACCGCATTGGTACTGGTTGCCTGCGGGCTCAGGGGCGATGTGGGAATGGTTGCGGCAATGCTCATTGGAGGAGTGGTCTGCACCGCACTTTCGATGGCCGGCGGCTTCATCACCGACCTCAAGATAGGTTACTGGACGGGAGTCTGCCCTGCAAGGCAGGAGGCCTGGAAATTCCTCGGAACACTCGTGGCGGCCGCCACCGTCTGCGGAGTGATGATGATACTCAACAGAACATACGGCTTCAGCGGAGACAACGCCCTTGTGGCACCTCAGGCAAACGCCATGGCAGCTGTCATCGAACCTATGATGAACGGCGGCAACGCGCCATGGCTGCTCTACGGCATAGGCGCTGTCATAGCCCTGCTTCTTACGGTTTTCAAGGTTCCCGCACTGGCTTTCTGCCTCGGTATGTTCATACCTCTGGACCTCAACCTGCCTCTGCTTGTAGGAGGAGCCGTTTCCTGGTTCGTGAGCTCACGCAGCAAAGACAAGGCGGTCAATGATGCCCGTCTTGAGAAGGGTACGCTCATCGCATCAGGCTTCATCGCCGGAGGAGCGCTTATGGGTGTTGTAAGTGCAGTGCTGAAGTTCGCCAATGTAGATTGCTGGCTTACAGGCTGGAACACTGTTGCTGAAGGCTCGATAGCCTCCGGTGCGGAAATTCTCGCCATCTTCCCTTACATCGCCATCATACTGTTCATGATTCTCGCCTCGATGAAGGTGAAGAAAACGGAAAACTGACTTGGCAATCTGAAAAACACCTGCTTCAGATTGTTTCTTCGGCGTAAAGTGAGATGATGTTCCTTATGACAAGGGACGCAGCCTCCATGCTTTCGAGAGGGACAAATTCCATCCTTCCATGGAAATTGTGACCTCCGGCGAATATGTTCGGACAAGGAAGTCCCATGAACGAGAGATTGGCGCCATCGGTACCCCCGCGGATTGGCTGGACCTTGGGCTTCACGCCTGCCATTTCCATCGCAAGGCGGGCCTTTTCGACGATATGGAAATGAGGCTCCACCTCCTTGCGCATATTATAGTACTGATGGCGGACCGAAACGGTCGCAGTACCATCGCCGTACCTGGCGTTGATCTTTTCCGCGCACTCCTGAATCAGAGCCTTCTTCTGTTCATAGAGTCCGAGGTCATGGTCCCTGATTATGTATGAAAACTCAGCTTCCTCTACCGTTCCCTTGAACCCTATTATGTGGAAGAATCCCTCGTAGCCCTCGGTCAGTTCCGGCTTCTGGTCCGCCGGCAGAAGGGCATCGAACTCGTTCGCTATGCGTATGGCGTTCTTCATCTTGCCTTTGGCATATCCCGGATGGACATTGCGGCCCTGGATATGGACGGTTGCGGCTGCAGCGTTGAAATTCTCATACTCAAGCTCCCCTATCGCACCCCCGTCCATGGTGTAGGCGTAACGCGCACCGAAGCGGGCAACATCGAACTTGACCACGCCACGGCCAATCTCCTCGTCCGGAGTAAATCCTATGCAAATGTCGCCGTGTTTGAATTCCGGATGGGAAATTATGTACTGTACCGCGTCCATTATTTCCGCGATTCCAGCCTTGTCGTCCGCACCCAGAAGGGTTGTTCCGTCGGTCGTAATCAGGGTCTGGCCCCGGTACTGGGAAAGTTCCGGGAACTCGGCAGGTTTCAAGGCAAGGCCCGGCACGCCGGGGAGAGCTATGTCCCCGCCGTCATAATTGCGTATTATGAGAGGCTTGACCCCCGCACCGGAAGCATCCGGTGATGTATCCGCATGGGCTATGAAACCGACTGCAGCTATGTCCTTTCCCGGGCAGTTGGAAGGGATGCGTCCCATCACATAGCCGTACTCGTCAAGGACGGCCTCAACGCCCATAGCGACGAGTTCGTCGCGGAGCATTCCGAGCAGGTTCAGCTGTTTGGCTGTGCTGGGCTGGGTCTGTGAATTCTCATCCGACTGAGTGTCAACGGACACATATCTCAGGAATCTGTCGAGCAAACTTTCCATCATTTCGCTTTCTTTCTTTCAAGTTTCTTTCTGTATCTTTCGATATAGGCCTCAAGTTTGGCCTTGTCAATTTCTTCCTGCCTGATCTGGGCTTTCAGGGCCTTCTCCTTCTTGCGTCTGATGGCCGCATCCTTCTTTTCTTTGCGCTGCTGAGCCTTCAGAGCGTCGGCCGCATCCTGCTCAGCCCACTTCTTCTCCAAAGCAGCCCTCCTTTCCACCTTCTTCTTTGCAGCGGCATCCCTGCGGGCCTGCCTTTCAGACTTCCTATTCTCCGCACGAGCCTTCTTTCCCGACTCAGGATCAAGCATTTCCACGCTCGCAGTACCATCGGCCAAGGCAAGGCCGTCTTCTGCCTGTACAGCCTTGGACGAATCGGCCAGCGCCAGAGAATCCGCAAGTGCAAGGGAATCGGCAACTGCAAGAGAATCAACACGTGCAAGAGAATCAACACGTGCAAGAGAATCAACCCGCGCCAGAGAATCTGCGACTGCAACAGAATCGGTGAAAGCGAGGCGCGCCCTTTCCATCTCGGCCTCCATTGCCCGGCGTCTTGCCTCATTCACTTTCTTCAGAGAGTCGCGCACCTCTATCTGCTTGTGAATGTCCGAAATATATCCAGGAAAATAAATGTCCGTCTGAATGAACCTCGGCCTTTGTACCGCGCTGTAGCGGGAACGTTCACTTGGTCTCAGAAAGAGAGGGGTCACGTCCGTCCTGTCTTTAGGGCGGCGGTCAGGACTCCAGGAAAAACCTTTCAGGTACTGGTCGTCCTTGGACATCTGAACCACCGGATAGCCATCGCTCTTTGCTGTCTCGAAATAGTATATCTTCTGGATTTCTCCGTCCTGGAAGAGAGCGGACATCATCTTGCATTCCTTCTTGTTGACCGTCGCGAGGGTGTTGTCCTCTTCTATGAAGAACAGGGCCGTGGCGCCTCCGAGTGCATCAAAACGGGAGAGAGTGTTATCCTCGGCAAAGAAGGCCGTCATCTCCGTGGATTTGATCTGATCGAAGTGGATGGTGTCTTCCTGGATATGGATGAAAGCATTGTTGAGCAGGTTTGCTTTCTGCATTCTGTTGTTCCGGACCACAGCATATATGCTGTCCGCGCAGTACTGGTGTTGGCCTGCCTCATTCCAGACCATAGGTGTGCCGTAAAGACGAGCGAGAGAGTCAAGGTCATTGTAGCTGAGCGAGTCGCAGACCATCTGCATCGACTTCCTGTACATGCGGACATTCCTGTATGCTGAAAGGAAGCCCATCTTCGTGGTATCGCGTGGCTCGAGGGCCACGCTGTCCGCAACTGCGAGGCTGTCTGACGTCACGGCAAGGCTGTCCGCAGCGAGCAGAGCCTCTGCGGCAAGACTGTCGGACACGGAGCCTTGGCTGTCCGGAACAAGCTCGTCCGCGGCGAGCGGAGCCTCTGCAACAAGGCTGTCAGACACGGAGCCCCGGCTGTCCGGA
>JAEDEB010000099.1 GCA_016293535.1 Bacteroidales bacterium
AACCAATCTTTATGAAGAGAATGAGAAAAAGTGTTTGTGCTGTGGCGGCGCTCCTGATATTCTGTGTATGCGCCGGTGCCCAGAATCCCCCTACCTCCTTTATGCTGGACAATCATGTTTACGGTTACAGGTTCAATCCGGCCTTCATTCCTGAGAAGAGTTTCTTCTCCATTGCCATTGGCAATGTCAACCCCAACTTCAGCAGCGGCATAGGATTGTCCACCCTCATTCACCCGACTGACGATGGACTTGTCACGGGTCTCAACAGCGCTGTTCCCGCGGAGACCTTCCTCTCCGGCATTTCCAAGATGAATCCCATAGACCTGGGCATTGATGAGAATGTGCTCGCGGTCGGTTTCAGAGGCAAAAAAGGCGGCTACTCCACATTCGAGCTGAACGCTCACATTGATGCTGCCATGAATATCCCATATTCCCTTTTCGCCTTTCTCAAGTCGAACGGCCAGCCAACTTATGACCTGAGCGGCTTCGACGTGGGTGCAAACGCCAGCGCCGAACTGACCTACGGTTTCGCAAAGAGTTTCAGGGACAAGTTCGCCTTCGGTTTCCGTGTCCACGGAATAGTAGGTCTCGCGAGTCTCGCCTTTGACTTGCGCAAGGCCCAGATAACCATGGATTCGGAAAATATTGCGGTATCGACAGATGCGGGGATGCTGGCGGCATGTACCTTCATGGAGACAGCGACAACCGAATCACAGTACGACCCGGCCTGCTCTGACGTGTATGAATTCAAGTCTTTCAAATACGATTTCAAGAAGCTTCGCCCATCGGGTTACGGCGCAACCCTCGATTTTGGCGCCATGTACGAGCCTGTACGGGGGCTTGAAATCCACCTTGCAGTAACTAATCTCGGAGTGATGGCCTGGAACTACAACATAGCAGGCAACACCGATGCGGAAGCTGTCTATCGGGGTGAGGAGTTCTCTCCGGAGACCGAGGAGGGGGACTCTGAGTTCGGAGAGGAAATCAACGCGATGATGAAAAGTGTCAATTCTCTCGCAGAGTTCCACGAGGCTGAGGCGCCGGGATATACCTGCACCCTCTCCCCTTTCCGTGTCAATGCAGCAGTCAAGTACCGCATGCCATTCTGGCGAAGGCTGATGGTCGGCGCGATGGGTACATACCGATATTCCAACGTCGTCAAGTCCTATGATGCCAGAGGCGCGCTCACCGTGACTCCCCTGGACTGGATAAGCCTTACTGCAAATGCGGGATATTCTACCTACGGTTTTATATATGGAGGCGCGCTGAGCCTTAACGCCGGACCTGTTGCCCTCTATGCCTCAATGGACGGTTATGCCGGAAAGATGGCGAAATGGATTCCTGATCCCGAGCAGCCGAAGGCTGTCATTAAATATCCCGTTGACAAGTTTTCTATGAATTTCAGCTTTGGCCTTCTCTTCCAATTCGGCAAGAGGGTCGCGTCAAAGTACAACCGAAATACCGAAATTGAGGCCGAGTAAGATCTCGTTGTTGCGTCTGATTTCCTTTATATTGACGATATCGGAGGGCAAGGGATGCCATAAGGTGCCATTCAATCCTCCAAGGAATTCCAACTTTGCCCTGCTGCCCGTTTCAATTCTCAGGCCGCCGCCAAGGCGGCCTGTTGTCGCTACCCTGTCGGCTCCTGCACTCCCCCTGAACGCAGGTCCAGCTTCTGCATGGAGCAAGCCTCTCAGCCTGTCTCCCGCATCTCCGAAAACGACTCTGGGACAAAGCAGAACAGGTACCAAAGCGTCCTTGCTGCCTATGCTTCTGTATCCCGCCTTCAGACTGAGGTCGAAATGCCTGCCAATCCGGACACCGGCGCCTGCGCTTATCCAGGCGTCAGTGAAATATAAAAGGGCGTAGTCCTTGACGTCTACCCTGTAGCCTTCTTCGGCTATGTAGTTGAAGTGGCTCATCAGCCGGAAATCCGTCATATAGCCTGCCTCGGCAGTGAAGAAGAAGCGCCTTTCGGGAAGTGTCCCTTTCTCAGTCTCTTCCTGTATATCACCGTCCGAAAGTCCGCAGGGAGCCGGTTCGCCGAAACGGTAGCATATACCTATGTCAGGAATCAGCCCGCTGAGAAGTCCGGATTTGGAAATGCTCATATTGTATTCCCCTTCCTCCCCCGCACTGTAGGTGTGAAAACCCAGAACGGGCCTCAGCGCCAGACTGAAGGCAAGGGGGCGTGCCTTCATCCTGAAATCAGCCCTGAGTTCGAGACAGGGACCGAAAGTCAGACCTTGTCCGTGAACAGGATCCCAGCACCTGGCCATATCGACCCCCGGACCTGCATAGAAGGTGAATTCGCTCTCGTCCAGCTGAACTTGGGCAAGGGGAAATGAACAGTTGTAATTCAGGTATCCCCCCGGAGCCTCCGAGCGGCCAAAGACTATTCCACTGGTTTCCAACCCGGTATTGATGCTGTGAAGAACTGAATGATTTCTGATTCTGTACTGGATTCCGACGCGGAAAACGGAGAAATCGCCACCGAGCGAGTGTTCAGTGCCCCCGGGTTCCCCTGGGACCCCAGGGACACCAGCGTAAAGGGAAAGACAGGAAATGGACAGACCAGCAGCGAGCAATGCAGCCCGCCAGAATCTGTCTCCAGTGTCCTTATGCCTCAAACCGCAGTACATCTTGCCAAAAATAGCATTAATAGCTCAGTTTAGCAAACAGTCTCACCTGAATATCAATTTTATGAATTTCATTCCTGAAGATTGCCAAACTTGGGGAGTATGGTTATTTTCAAAAAATTATTGGGTAATTTTGCCGCCATGAACGACGACAACATAAGAAGCCGGATGCTCCCGCCCCTTCCCGAAAGGCTGAGACCGCGCAATCTCGACGAATATGCAGGCCAAAAACACCTCATTGGTCAGGGATGCGTAATCAGAAACATGATAGAATCCGGGAATCTGACATCCTTCATTCTCTGGGGCCCTCCGGGTGTGGGCAAGACAACCCTTTCCCGTATCGTCGCAAGCACTCTCGGACGCGAGTTCTACACCCTCTCTGCCGTGAGCGCTGGAGTCAAGGAGGTCCGGGAGGTTATAGACAAGGCCCGTTCGAACTCCCTCTTTTCAGCAGGGAACACTCCTGTGCTCTTCATAGACGAGATACACCGTTTCAGCAAATCCCAGCAGGACGCGCTTCTTGGCGCGGCTGAGGACGGAACCATAGTCCTGATAGGAGCGACCACGGAGAATCCCTCTTTCGAGGTCATCTCTCCCCTTCTGTCACGCTGCCAGGTATTCGTGCTAAAGCCCCTTGACAAGTCAGATCTCCAGTGGCTGCTCGACAGGGCTCTGCGCGAGGATATCGTATTGAAAGAGAAGAATATTCAGGTCAAGGAAAACGAGGCACTTTTCCGCTACAGCGGGGGCGATGCGCGTAAACTGCTGAACATACTCGAGATAGTCGTCAACGCCGGCCATACGGTCATAGACAACGCTGCAGTGGCTTCCTGCCTTCAGGAGAACATAGCGATCTACGACAAGAAGGGAGAGATGCACTACGATACGATATCGGCGTTCATCAAGAGCGTTCGCGGCTCCGACCCCAACGCGGCCATATATTACCTCGCCCGTATGCTCAACGCCGGCGAGGACCCTGTGTTCATTGCCCGTCGTCTGTGCATCCTCGCCTCGGAGGACGTCGGCCTTGCCAATCCGAACGCCATGCTTCTCGCCAATTCCTGTTTTCAGATTGTCCATAACATTGGCATGCCGGAAGCGCGCATCCCTCTGGCTGAATGCACCATATACCTTGCATCTTCGCCTAAGAGCAATTCCGCGTATATGGCCATCAACAATGCTCTCGAAATCGCAGAAAAGACCCAGTCAGCTCCAGTTCCTCTCTATCTGAGGAACGCGCCTACGAAACTCCTCGAAGAACTCGGATACGGGGACGGTTACAAGTATGCGCACGATTATCCCGGACACTTCGCCGACCTGGAATTCCTTCCTGACGAACTCAGGGGACGCGTTATCTATGAACCTCAGGAAAATAGCCAGGAGGACAGGCTCAGAAGCTATCTTTCTGCTTGCTGGCCAAAGTATTACCCCAAGAAGTAGGTGGTCCCCCTGGCCAGGGACCAGGACCGGTAATCCTCCGAATAGTGTTTTGTCAAATGCCTTTGCAAAAATCTAGGAAAGGTGTATATTTGTGCTATTCAAAAATCTAGGAAAGGTGTAAAATGCCTATTGGCAAAAATATAGGAAAGGTGAATATGCAAAGGAAGATATATGATAAGCTGCTTCAGTGGAAGAAAGCGAACTAAACCTTCTTCTGGTCCTCGATGTATTTCACGATGGTATCTTCGGAGATATATCCAATGGTTTCACAATAATAGGAATGCGTCCATAGCGATGGCAGACGGCTCCGAAGCCACGGAAACTCATCCCTCAATACTCGTGATGAATAGCCCTTGAACTGGCTGACGATGTGATGGACGGGTATTATCGGATTTGACTTCACAAACATATGCACGTGGTCGGGCATGACCTCCATAGACTCGATTCTGATATCGAGCTCTGCCGCCTTCTCATTCAGGAGTTCCTTCAGCCTCTTGTCGACTCCGTCAATCAGTACTGGCCTCCTGTACTTGGGACACCAGATGAGATGATAGGATATGTTATATACACAATGCCTGCTTTTCGTGTATCTTCCGGATGCGTTTGACATGTTGCAAACCTTAGATTTGCAGCGTAGTTCTCTGCGCCTAGGTTTGTACGACAAAAA
>JAEDEB010000033.1 GCA_016293535.1 Bacteroidales bacterium
AAGGTCTTTCCGGAACCAGGGAATGATGAAGTCAGCATTATCACCTTGTGCCGCTTTCCGGAGGAGGCAAGCATCATGTCGACATTGGTCCTGAGCACACGGAAGGCCTCGTTGACGGCATCCCGCTTGCCTGCATTGACGACAATACGGCGGTTGGAATCATCGAAAATGTTCTTTGCCGCTCTCTTCAGTTTCCTCTTCTTCGCAACAGACGGAATATCGGCAAGAAAAGGAATCTTCAGTCCTTCAGTGACGTCCTCCCTTGTACGTATTGCGGTATCAAGCACCTTCATGAGATAGAAGACCACGAAAGGGATGCCCATACCGATAACCAAAGCTGCAAGAAGCACCATCATGGTCCGCGGTTCCACAGGTTCCGGCGCTCCGGTAGGAGCCATTATCAGACGTGTATTGCCCACATTTATGAGGCTGCTGAGCTCGTTTTCCTCCCTCTTCTGGAGAAGGTATACATAAAGCGATTCCTTCACCTTCCGCTGCCTTTCTATGGAAATCAGTTCGAACTCCTGTCCGGTCTGAGACGCTATCTGTCTGAGTATAAGGTCTTCCTTTGCCTGCAACTGATTCTTCTGGAGCTGGAGGGTGGAAATGAGATTGTCAATGGAGCGGAGTATCGCGCTCCTCAAAGCCTTGAGGGAATTGTTGGCGTCCGCTACGAGAGGGTTGGCCTCGGTAGTGGAAGACAAGAGCCTGTCCCGTTCGAGAAGGAGATCGTTGTACTCCTTGATCTGCATCTCGACGCTGGTGCTCGTAAGTCCGGAATTCGAAGGAATGAGGGAAAGCGAATGGGCGGGATCGTTGAGATAATCCCGTATGAATCTTGCAATGGAGAGCTGGTTGCTGACCTCGAAGGACTTGCCCTGATATGTGGAGGACTCCTGAAGATAGAGGTCGCCGAGAGCCTTCATATCCGAAAGCTTGTTGGATTCCTTGTAGTCCTTGAGCTGGGTCTCCAGCGCGGTAAGTTCGCTTTCTATGACCACGAGGCGGTCATCGATGAAAGCTGTGGTGCTCCTTGCCGAACGGTTCTTGTTGTGTATCCAGGACTCGTTGTAAACGTCAATGAGGGTATTGAGAATATTCTCGGCTCGGGAAGGAAACTTGTCCTTGAGGGTAAGCACGACCACAGAGGTTTGCTTTCCGGAAATCTGGACATCCGTGACACGAGCATAAGACTTTGCCCTCGACTTGGAATTGCGCCAGGAGATGGTCAGCGGCTTCTCCCACACATTGTTGCTGAGCACCGGGGTCAGGACTATGCGTCCCACAGGGGTACTGAGGGTGTCGCAGAGGCGGCCGCGTACAGGCCCAGCCTCAATCTTGTCGGGACCGACCTTGAAATTATGGAGTTCAAAACTGTCCTCGGACAGCTTGTACATATCGAAGGAGAAGCTGGTAAGGGGATTCTCGCCCACCCTGCTGAGCTCAATCGGTGTCGAAGCTCCAAGCTCGACAGTCCTGAGAATCTGGTGTTCATAATAGGAGGTCTCAAGACCGAGCCTCTCCACGACCTTGACCATCAGGTCAGGAGAGGATATTGCCTCGACCTCGTTGTCCACGTTGGTCGAGTAGCGGTAGCGGGACATCCCTCCGGTGAAAGCGGAGAGGTCGCGCATCGCAGCTTCCTGAGCGCCCTCGTCAATGATGAATTTCGCCGATCGGCTGTAGTAGGAAGGTGTTCTGTATATGTAAAAGGCTGCGACAAGGCAGACCAGCAGCACAGAAAGCAGGTACCACCCCTTGTGGTCCCATACCATATGCCACAGGTCTATGAGCCGGATCTGGCTCTCCTGCTCCTGATTCCAGCCGTTCTGGCTGCCGTTACCTGTTTCTGTCATAGCTAATTTGGAGTTCAGCCATTTGATGGCTTTCTAAGAAGAATTGTCGCTATCATAGTCGCCAGGGAGGTGAGGAAGGAACCCACGCTAACCCAGAGACTTACCGACTTGAGACTGTTCTCGTTGATTGTGGACTGTCCTGCGCGGACCTTGTTCGGCTCAACGTACACGACATCGTTCTGCTGCAGATAGTAGGCAGGGGAATCGAACATTTCCTTCGACCTCACGTCGACCTTGTATGTGGTCCTCGAGCCGTCCTTCTCCCTGATGACGTATACGCAGTCCCTGCGTCCGAAGATGGTCATATCCCTGGCGAGGCTGAGGGCCTCGAGAAGGGTAATCTTGTCACCTTCGATTGTATATGTACCCGGGGAAGTCACTTCTCCCATCACAGATATCTTGAAATTCATGAACTGGACGCTGACCACCGGATCGGTGAGATAGCCTTCGTCCAAGAGTCTGGACTTCACGTGCTGCGCGAGTTCCCAGCGTGTCATTCCTGCCACATGTATGGTGCCGAGCACGGGAAAATCAATGTTGCCGTCATTGTCGACGACATATCCTATCAATCTCTGGTTGGATGTTACGGAAATCTCCGAACCGGCCTGGTAGGAAACGACCGGAAGGTTGAACATGAGCGCGAGTTCCGCATTGCGGCTTGACACGATTATTGAAACCATATCCTTGGGCTGGATGAGTATGCCCCTGTTTATGGCTATCTCCTCCGCCACGTCGGTATCAACGTCCTGAATATAGTTTATCTTCTTATATGTCGAGCATGACGACAGCACCAAGGCGCTTGCCATAAGTGCCGCGAACAAGCTGAATCGTCCCTGTTTCATCCGGCCTGAAAAAATATAAAAGGGAGTGCCTCCGCAAATCAGTGGAAGCACTCCCGTCATAGAAAAATTCTACTTGGAAAGTGCCTGTGCCACGTCAACTGCACAAGCAACAGTACATCCCACCATAGGGTTGTTTCCTATACCGAGGAAGCCCATCATCTCCACGTGTGCTGGAACTGATGAAGAACCTGCAAACTGAGCGTCGGAGTGCATGCGGCCCATGGTGTCGGTCATACCGTATGAAGCAGGACCTGCTGCCATGTTGTCCGGGTGGAGTGTACGGCCGGTACCGCCACCGGAAGCCACCGAGAAGTAAGGCTTGCCTGCAAGCACGCGCTCCTTCTTGTAAGTACCTGCCACAGGATGCTGGAAACGGGTAGGGTTGGTGGAGTTGCCCGTGATGGATACGTCCACGCCTTCCTTCCACATTATTGCGACACCCTCACGGACGTCATCTGCGCCGTAGCACCTCACCTTTGCGCGAGGTCCGTTGCTGTATGCAATCTCGCGGACCACCTTGAGCTCACCGCTGTAGTAGTCGAACTCGGTCTGTACATAGGTGAATCCGTTGATGCGGGATATAATCTGGGCAGCGTCCTTTCCGAGACCGTTGAGTATGCAGCGGAGAGGCTCCTTGCGCACCTTGTCTGCCTTGGCGGCAATCTTGATGGCGCCCTCAGCGGCTGCGAAGGACTCGTGACCCGCGAGGAATGCGAAGCACTTGGTGTCCTCGCTGAGAAGACGGGCTGCGAGGTTGCCGTGTCCGAGACCTACCTTGCGGTCATCGGCAACGGAACCCGGGATGCAGAATGCCTGAAGACCGAGGCCGATGTTGGCGGCGGCAGAAACTGCTGACTTGTCACCTGTAGCCTCAGCCTTCTTGATAGCGATGGCAGAACCTACAACATATGCCCACTTCGCATTCTCGAAGCATATCGGCTGGGTGGTCTCGCAGGTCATATACGGATCAAGGCCATATTTCTCACAGATTTCGTTGGCCTCCTCGATGGAAGAGATACCTACCTCGGCAAGAGCGGCGAGGACCTGCTTGATGCGACGGTCCTGGCTTTCGAATTTAACTTCTCTCAACATAGTCTTTCTCCTTATTCTTTACGTGGGTCAATGTATTTAACTGCACCGGCCTCCTTGGTGAAGCGGCCGTAGGTTCCGGTCACCTGCTTGAGCGCCTCGTTGGCATCGACTCCCTTCTTGACGGCGTCCATGAACTTGCCGAGGTGTACGAATTCGTAACCGCAAATCTGGTCGTTCTCGTCGAGGGCGAGGGTCTTGATGTAGCCCTCTGCAAGTTCGAGATAGCGAGGTCCCTTGGCGAGGGTTCCGTAGAGGGTTCCAACCTGGCTGCGGAGTCCCTTTCCGAGATCCTCGAGACCTGCTCCGACCGAAAGACCGCCTTCAGAGAAAGCGGACTGGGTGCGGCCGTACACGATCTGGAGGAAGAGTTCGCGCATGGCGGTATTGATGGCGTCGCATACGAGGTCGGTGTTGAGTGCCTCAAGTATGGTCTTGCCGGGAAGAATCTCGGAAGCCATGGCAGCCGAGTGAGTCATTCCCGAGCATCCGATAGTCTCTACGAGAGCCTCGACTATCACTCCTTCCTTGACATTGAGGCTGAGTTTGCAGGCTCCCTGCTGAGGAGCGCACCAGCCGATACCGTGAGTAAAGCCGGAAACATCGGAGATTTCCTTGGATTTCACCCATTTTCCCTCTTCAGGAATAGGCGCCGGTCCGTGGTTAGGACCCTTCTGTACGCAGCACATCTGCTGCACTTCGTGTGTATATACCATAATTTGTAGATGATAAGTTCCAGATAATTCCAGACACAATATTTCAACCCGCAAATATAGGAAAAAATATGAAAACCGGGTATATTTGTATCATACAAGAGAGAAGGGGATGAAGAAGTTCCGCATAGTATCCGACTATAAACCTTCGGGAGACCAGCCGGAAGCCATCAGACAACTGACAGGATATTTGAAGGATGGAATCGAGTCCGTCACCCTGATGGGCGTAACGGGGTCAGGGAAGACCTTCACGATGGCAAACGTCATCGGGCAGCTTCAGCGTCCCGCTCTGATTCTGAGTCACAACAAGACACTTGCTGCCCAGCTGTACAACGAGTTCAAGGCCTTCTTCCCCGACAATGCGGTAGAGTATTTCGTTTCATATTACGACTATTACCAGCCCGAAGCCTACATCCCGTCCACCGACACCTACATCGAGAAAGACCTGAGCATCAATGACGAAATAGAGAAGCTCCGGCTCAGCGCAGCCTCTGCCCTGCTTTCAGGCAGGAGGGACGTGATAGTAGTGTCCAGCGTCTCCTGTCTCTACGGCATTGGCAATCCAGAGGATTTCCATTCCCAGACCGTGACGCTCAGAAAGGGCGAGCAGAAGAGCCAGACAAGGCTGCTGTATGAACTTGTGGACGCCATGTACAGCCGTACGGAGACCGAATTCAAGCGTGGAACTTTCAGGGTACGCGGCGACACTGTGGACGTGTGCATAGGATACGGTGAAAATGCCGTACGCTTCGAGTTCTTCGGGGATGAGATCGAGCGCATTTCCGTCATCGACCCCGTCAGCGGCGGGTTCATCGATGAACTCGAAGAAGTCAGCATATATCCGGCCAACAATTTCGTGACGACCAAGGAACGCAGCCGCAGGGCCATAAGCCAGATTCAGGACGACCTTTGCAGCCAGATAGACTTTTTCGAGGAAATCGGAAAATTCGGCGAAGCCAAACGTCTGAGACAGAGGGTGGAATACGACATGGAAATGATCAAGGAGATGGGATACTGCCCCGGAATAGAGAATTATTCAAGGTATTTCGACGGCCGTGAACCCGGGATGAGACCCTTCTGTCTGCTTGACTATTTTCCCGACGATTTCATCCTTTTCATAGACGAGAGCCACGTGACGATTCCGCAGATAAGGGCCATGTACGGAGGCGACCACTCGAGGAAAAGGGTTCTCATAGACTATGGTTTCCGCCTCCCGGCCGCAGCCGACAACAGGCCGCTCAAGTTCGAGGAGTTCGAGAATGTCACCGGCCAGACCGTATATGTGAGCGCGACCCCCGCCGATTATGAACTCGAGAGGTCAGGCGGTCTCGTCGTGGAACAGATTGTACGCCCTACGGGACTGCTGGACCCTCCTATAGAAGTGCGTCCAACGAAAAACCAGGTGGACGACCTGATGGAGGAAATACGCATCAGGGCCGAGAGGGACGAAAGGGTGCTCGTGACCACTCTGACCAAGAGGATGGCCGAGGAACTCGAGGGATATTTCACAAAGATGGGCATACGCTGCCGCTACATACACTCCGACGTAGACACGATGGAGAGGGTGGAAATCATAGGCGACTTCAAGAACGGACTCTTCGACGTGCTTGTGGGAGTCAACCTTCTGAGGGAAGGTCTCGATATTCCGTCGGTATCGCTCGTGGCCATACTGGACGCAGACAAGGAGGGCTTCCTCAGGAGCGGAAGGGCCCTGACCCAGACAGCAGGAAGGGCGGCACGCAATGTGAACGGGCTCGTGATAATGTATGCAGACACGATTACCGGCTCGATGCAGGAGACCATATATGAAACCGACAGGAGAAGGAGCCGCCAGATGGAGTACAACAAACTCCACGGCATAACTCCAAGGCAGGTGGGAACGAACTCTTCCGTCGCTTTCGAAAGGAAGGAAGGCGGCAGGGTTTCGGCCGCAAACTCCTATGATTCACCGGTATATATTCCGGATCCGAGCGATCTCGGCAAAGGGAAAATCAGCGTGGGACTCGGACACGACTCGCGAAGAAGCGGCAACTCGGCTTTCGTGGACGGCTATGTATCCGCCGACCTCGCTGCCGTACTTCAGGATCCGGTCATTCGCGCAATGGGCAGGGACCAGGTGAAGGAGGCTGTGGAAACGGCGCGCAAGAACATGCAGAAGGCGGCTGCAGAACTCGACTTCAGTTCCGCCGCAAGATATAGAGATGAAATGTGGGCTCTTCAGGAATACCTGAAGGTCTGGAAACAATGATGCCTATGGATACGAAGTTATTTCCCCACCTCGACCCGGAAGGTCTCGAACTGGTCGGCCGGGCCTACGATTTCGCAGAAATGGCCCTCGAAGGCCAGCTGCGCGGGAACGGACATCCCTTCCTCGAGCACCCGGTCAATGTGGCCAGGATAGCACATCTGGAAATCGGCCTCCCCGCCGAATGTCTCGCTGCGGTATTTCTCCACGAGGCGACAAGGTTCAACGGACAGGAGGACCGTACGCCTGTAAGCATACCTGCCGGAATGTTCGGGAAGGACGTGATGACAATGGTGGAAGGTCTTGGAAAGATTGCGACCATCAACCCCAAGGACACACGTCTGGAGGCGGAAAACTACAAGAAACTCATAGTATCCTACTCCACCGATCCGAGGGTGACGGTACTCAAGCTGGCAGACAGACTCGAGATAATGCGTTCGCTCGAACTCTTCCCAAAATCCTCCAGGGAAAGGAAGATACTCGAGACGCTGATGCTCTACATTCCCCTTGCCCACCAACTCGGTCTTTACAACATGAAGAGCGAGATGGAAGACATCTACTTCAAGTATGCAGAGCCCGAACAGTACAGGGTCATAACCAACAGGCTTCGCGCCACGGAGAAGGACAGACAGAACATAACCGCACAGTTCATCGAGCCTCTCAAGGCTGCACTCTCGGCGGAAGGGATAGCCTACAAGCTTAAGGCAAGGACCAAAACCGCCTTCTCGATATGGAAGAAGATGCAGAAGCAGAAGGTGGACTTTGACGGAGTGTACGATGTCTTTGCCATAAGATTCATCATCGACTCCGACGAATGCACCACGGCAGAGGTTGACGGACTGGCAGGCAAGGAAAGGGAAAGGGCCCTCTGCTGGAAGGTCTTCTCCTATGTGACGGAGAAGTATGAATCCGACACAAAAAGGCTGAGGGACTGGATTTCCAATCCCAAGCCCAACGGATACGAATCCCTCCACATTACGGTCAAGAATGCGGACGGGGCCGCGCTCGAGGTCCAGATAAGGACAAAACGGATGGACGACATAGCCGAGAACGGCCTGGCATCCCATTGGTCCTACAAGGGAATCAGAAGGGAGCAGGCCCTGGATTCCTGGCTGTCCGCGGTAAGATACTCTCTTGAGCACGGCACGACCGAGACTCTTTCCCCTCCGGACTATGAGGGAGAGGATGAGTTGCCGTCACTCCCGAGCAGGGAAGTCTTCGTTTTCACGCCCAGCGGGGAGCTGCGCAGGCTTCCTGAGGGAGCAACCGTGCTCGATTTCGCCTTCGACATCCATTCCAACCTCGGGATCAAGTGTACCGGAGGCCGCGTCAACGGGAAAGCTGTTTCCATCAGGGAAAAGCTCAAGACCGGAGATTACGTGGAGATAATCAGCGGAAAGAATCAGAAGCCGAACTCCGACTGGCTCAATTTCGTGGTCACAAGCAAGGCCAGAAGCAAGATAAGGCAGAAAATTAAGGAGGCCGAATACGAAAAGGCCTCGATGGGCAAGGAACTGCTTGAGAGACGGCTCAAGAACTGGAAGATGGAATTCCTCGATGAGGACATGGCAGCCTTCCTGAAGAAGAGACAGATAAAGACCGTCAACGAACTCTACGCAGCCATAGGTGAGAATGAAATCGACGTGACAGAAGTAAAGGACTTCATTCTCGCGCGTCAGAACGGAGAACGGGCTGCAAGAGAGGAGGAAAACAAACGCCCTGACAGCATCAGCGTCCTTTCGGATGCAAGTTCCGACGACATACTCGTCATCGACGCCAAGGACGTGAAGAATCTTGAATACAAGATGTCCAAATGCTGCAATCCGGTATTCGGAGACGAGGTATTCGGTTTCGTGACCATCAAGGAGGGCATCAAAATCCACAGGATGTCCTGCCCCAATGCCGCGAGGCTGCTCGACATGTACCCGTACAGGATACAGAGAATCAGATGGAGTGATAACGCAAGTACCAGCAGTTTCCAGACTTCCCTGAAGATAGTCACGACTCAGGAGCCTTCTGCAATAGGGGACATAATGGCCGTAGTCAGCAGTTTCAGGGCAGCGGTGCGTTCCCTCAACGTAGCTGACGACAACCGACACGGCCTGCAGGTAATCACAATGAAGATATCCGTATCCGGAAGCCTTGAACTTGACAAGGTCATCTCCCAGATACGGATACTCAGGAACGTGAATCAGGTCACCAGGCTCTGAAGCCCGGCTATCTTGAACATCAATATACCAGTTCGGCTTTGTCCACCCATAGTTTCGTCTTGGATGAACCCGTAAGATAATCGCCTCTGTAGCTTGCAGCGCAGGTTACGATGATGTGGGTAGGAATCTCTGTGAGCGTCTTGTACTCGAGGGGAATCTCGAACTGCTGCCAGCCGTCCGTGGACTCGCCGAGCACCAGATGTCCGAAACCGATGACGCCTGCGGACTCCGAGGTGTAGTAAATGCCCTTAGAGGTGTTGACATATACCGGAGACTCCGGCACTCCTCCCATCTTTCTATAGTCCCAGTTTCCCACCGACACGGCGATCTCACATCTGTCGTTGTCGCCGATATTGACGACATCGCCGACCGGAAGATCCTTGATAAGGTCTATAGGTCCCGACTCGTACTTGATCCAGATCTTCATCGCGTGAGGTCTCGTATTCCATGGCCTTCCATAGTTGACGGAACCGCCCGTCGTGCCTTCGAGCGATGCAAAACGGCCTGTGAAGAGGTTTCCGCAGGCAAGCAGACCGGCAAAGTTTTTGGACTCGCAGCGTACCGAGTAGTCGCCGTCGACCTTCTCATCGGCATCCGGGAAAGTCAGGACAATGCCCAGACTTCCGGTTCCGTTGACTCCGTCAGGTCCCTCTCCGTTTCCACAGGCCCACCATATATTCTGTGACTCAGGGTCAGAGCAGGCAGGGTCATACCATTTGTAATAGGTCTTGCCCGTGACTATGCTGAAATGTTCGAAACTGTTGTTAGGAAACTGGCGGGCATCCGCAGTCCTGAACTTGCGCACCTCTGTCATATCGCTGCCGCTGAATGCATAGAACTCATATTCAGTCGAAGCCTCTAGGCCGGTAATATGTGCAGTGAAGCGGCCGCCCTGCATTTCCACCGCAGACCCACTGACATCTATCCACCCGGATTCGCCCACTTTCCTGTACTTGAAACCGTTGGACTGGCCTGCAACTCCGTCCGCGGTCAGATAAACTTCCCTGGTCCATGGATTTACGCTCTTTATGCTCACAGTCTGGTCAGAATGCTCCACATAAAGCGTCCAGTAATCCATAACGTCAAAATATTTTACCTCCAGTTCTACCGGCTCGGAAAAATTCTTGAGTTTCTCCATCTGCACCGAATAGGTGGATACGTTCGAAGGACCGAGCTTGAGGGAGGTGACATTCACATTTGACAGCTGCACGTTCTTGTTGACGTATGCAACCGCCCTGTGATTGGACTCATCGATGACTGAAGAACCCACCTGACCGTCCACCGTGAAATACTTTTCCACAGGACGGACAGCCCTGACCGTCCACTCATAGTCCTGATAAGTTGTAAGTACGACTTTCAGCGGCTCCGTGAGGTCCAGTACGCCTTTGAGTTCCACTGAGGACTTTGCATCTTCCTCATCCACCTTGCATTCGAGAATCCTGACCTTGCGAAGGTCTACTTCCTCCTGCAGGACAATGTCCACCGTACGCTTCTCCTGATTGATGGTGACAGACTTCGCGCCAACAACGTCCATCGACAGTATATGAGGAATCACGACAGGATACGGGATGTCGTTCCTGATGCAGCCCGAAATCACGAGCATAGCGCAAATGGCAGCAAATAACCTTCTCATCATGCTACAGATGGACTGCAAGTCCGAAATTGAGATTCATCAGATTCAGTCCGGCCTTCGCCGCAAAGTTGCGGCTGGTACCTGAAAGCTGGCCGTCCTTATAGCCCTTGGACCAGTTGTAGGAAATGTCGGCAAGGCTCAGGGATGCGAATACGGAGACATTGTTCATGGGAAAATACACGACTCCGGGACTCAGAGTCACTGCAATCTTCCTCTTCGCCGTATATGCATTCTGGGACACCGTCGTCTTGGACTGGGTATAGCCGGCAGCCACGTCGAGGAAGAGACCAATCCTGCCTCTGTAGTCAAGTCCAATATACGACCTGTTGTACACATAGCCTCCATAGGAAACCATTCTCGCCCGGACGTCACTGACATCGAAAGAGAAATTGCCCAGCAGGTCGAGTGTGGCGGAATCAATGGTGCACCTTGCATTGGTATACTGGACCCGGAGTCCCACAGCCTGGTTCCTCATATAGGAATATGAAGCGTTTGGAGCGAGCCTGAACAGGGAGCCGTCTATGCCGGCATCGTTGATCAGGAGCATGAGTTCGCTGTTGTCCGTATTGAGATTGTAATAGGCCACCGTCATTCCGACCTGCCACTCCCCTTTCGGTATGATTTCGTGAGAGCGCAGACTGCGGGCTGACTTGCCCGTGGTGTCACTCTCGAGTTTCGTTCCGAGTACCACCGTTTCACGCCTCACCCTGGACTGCGCCCTATGTACCGGAAGGCAGACCAGCAGCATCAGTATCAATAATATGGCTGTCGTTCTTTTCATACGCCTACAGGTAATATGCGAATCCTACCGCTATCGAGGCCGGATTGACCATGAAACTTGCATTTGCGGAATCGCTGGAACCGGTTGCAACCTGATTGTGCACCTGTTTGTTCCAGTTGTAGCTTATTCCGAGTATTCCGAGACTGAGCTCCATCGCCAGATGATTGCAGATGAAGATGGAAAAACCCGGATTCACACTCACATAAAGTTTGAATTTCTCGGTATAGGTACCCTTGACTGCCGCACTGACCTCCGCGGTGTTCTTTATACGCCCTATGCTTCCTCCGAACCGGGCTTCCGCAAACATTGAGAAGCGGCCGGAACCTCCTAGAGGTATATAGGGTCGGAAAATCGCGGCAGCTCCGAACGACTGGGACACTCTGTAATAATCCTCCAGACTCATGGATATCTCCGATACCGAGAGGCCGGCAGACTTGAGGTCAAGCAGACGACGGTCATACGAGAATGAAGCTCCGACACCAATATTGTCCCTGATCATATACAGGAAGGAAGGGGAAACAGCTATCGAATAGCCGCTCGAGTTGATTCCGTCAATCACGAGTATCTCGTGATCTGACATCTCATGCCAGGAAAAACGGGCATTGCCTCCTATCATGAAGCAGTCCTTCCTTGCGAAGACAGGAGAGGAGGACATGTCATAACCACGGTCATAGTGCTGGGCCCGGGCAGAGAGACTGCCCAGGACCAGCGCCAATGACAAAGCTATGATTCTTCTTGGACCCATCTGGATTATTCGTAGAGCAGTTCTACACCGTCAAGCCAGAATTTCGAAGATGAGCATCCTGTGAAATAGTCGCCGTAGATGGAAGCTGCCGCCGATATGACAATATGAGTAGGGTATTCTGTTTCAGTATGATATACCAGAGGAATCGTCACCTGCCTCCATGTCGTCGTCTCAGCTGCGACCTTCTCGCCGTTGTTGATCTGCTCGAAGCCCTCTCCGTAGAGAGTAAGTTCGCCGTTGGCAATGGTGCTCGCGTCGGTATAGTAATCGACGAAGGTGGACTTGTCTGTAGTGTTCACGAGTATAGGGCAATCCCTGTCACCGCCGTACTTCTTGTAATCCCAGGTTCCGAGGGCAATCTTGATGTTGGCACGGTCCATATCGGACGAAGTCATCGATGCGCCCTCAGGGAGATCCTTGATGACGTCCACCTTGCCTGTGGTATACTTGACATAGAGACGTACGCCTGTAGGACGGCTGGTCCAAGGGCGCCCGAAGCACACCTTACCTCCGGAAGTACCTACGAGGCCGGCAAAATGACCGGTGAAGATGTTACCGGCGGCAAGCATTCCGAGAATGGCTCCCGACTGGGCGCAGACTGACCTGTCGCCATGGGCCTTGTCCGCATCGTCCGGTACGGTTATGACCATACCCATGCTTGCGGAACCCTTCACACCTTCGGAGCCTTCGCCGTTACCGGAGCCCCAGAACATGGTCTGAGCCTCAGTGACGCTGCTTGAAGTGTCATACCATTTATAATAGCTTCCGCCTGAAACAAGACTTACATAATCGAAACTTGCGTTAGGCACGTTAGGGGAAGCCTCGGTCGTGAAACTCAGGACGTCTCCCTGATCCGCACCGGCGATGACTAACTTGTACTCATACTCCGTGGAACCGGAAAGTCCGGTAAGAACGGCATCGTAGACGCCTTCGGACGTACGGACGGCATCGACTGTTGTCCAGACGTCTGAATTCTTCACCCTGTATGCGAACTTCACTGCGGAAGGATCGCTGAATTCGGACTCGTCGACATCGGCGTGAACAGTAGCATGGCCTGCCCATATCTCGTAGATGCTTGAAGCGGAAAGACCGGTGGATACCGGTTCGAAGACAACCACATCCTCGATGACCTCAGTGGAATAATCCACGAGGAGGGTCAGGTCTATATCTCCGTCCTTTATAGTATAGCGGAGGGTAAGTTTGTAGGACTTGCCTGCCTCAATTGCCGGAATGCTGCCTGTTCTTGTGAAGGATGAACCGTCCTTCGCAAGAGTACCGGAGAATGTCCAGGTGAATGAAGGCTCATCGAGACCGTCGATGATGAAGTAGCCTTCGGCTCCCGACTTCGAAGCATCATAAACGAGGGATGCCTCAGTACCGTCGAGCGCCACTGCAAGGCTGTACCCTTCGCTGAAGTTGTCGGCAATGCTCTGGTCGAAATTCACCAGGGTTGCAGCGTTGCTGACCGTGGCCTCCACCTGTACCGGGATATTGTTGCCTGCCGTGATGGTGAATTCCTTTGAACCCTTGTAGCTCTTCTGCTCCCAGGATGCAAGTGAAGGCTGAGCCTTCACGCATTCTCCGGCAGCCACGTCGACACGATAAGCATCGGCCGGGAGGTATATCACTGACGGAGCGTCGGCGTAAGTGTATTCACGGACAAGACCGCTGAAATCTGCCATATAAATCTTGACGGACGCCGTATTGAGCAGTTCGTCGGCAGTAAGGGCGGCCCTTGTCTGAGGCACGCTGACCGACAGGGAGAGAGAGCCTTCCCCCTCTGTCCTGGTTTCCTGTATTTCCTTGTTGCAGGCCACTGCTGAAAGAAGCGCAGCGGCAGCAAATACATATTTCATCTTTTTCATTGTCCTTTCCTCCTGCTCTTATTCAACTATCATCACAACAGGAATTGTCTTCTTGCAACCTTGCGTGTCGACAATGTTCATGTTAAAGTTATGGGTTCCCTGGTAGAGGACTATGGCCTCCTGAGCTGCGCTCATGTCGAAAGCCATGGAAGTCTGTCCCACAAGTTCAGGACCGTGAGGGAAAGGAACTACCTGGAAGATGATCATGTTTGTTTCTGACGGGTTGATCAGGTCAAGGTGTGCCGCATCTGCTGCCTCTATTGCGGAAACGAAGGACTCGTTGGTCGAGGTGATGTCCACCCAGAACTTCTTTACGCCGTTAGGAACGGTTGCATTGAACTTGAGGCAGATGGTCCTCTCGCTCTGCTGAGGTATTACAAGATGTTCAAGGTCGGTGAATTCCGCGTCGCATCCGCCCGCATAGTCGAAATCGAAGGTGATTCCGCCGTCGCCCTTAGGTGCATTCGGATCCTCTGCGATTATGGTCTCGGAACCAGCGACGTCATTGTTGAGAACCTCATCGGAAACGAGATCGTCAATTACGATGTCGAAAGTGGCCTGCCCCTGCTCGTTGACCTTCTTGATGAACTTTACCTGCCGCCACTGCCTTGCAGCAATGCCGGTGAAGGACTTTGTCATCTTCTGGGTCTTTCCGCCAACGGAGCCCTTGAAAGTCACGACCATGGTTGATCCATCGTTTACAGCGAAATAACCAGCGCTCTGCTCATATGAAACGTTACCCTCTGAATATGTCATATCATAGGAAAGAGGATAGCCAGCCGTCACCTCAACAGTAGCTGAACCGGGACCGGTAACGTCCTTGAGGAACTCGTCGCTGTATGAAACCGACACCTTTACCTGCGTGAGTGTACAGGTGAGGCTCCCAAGCGAAGTCGTTTCTCCGGCAGCAACGCTGAAAGAGGTGCTTGCCCCATAGACAGGCTGCTCGAAGGCAGCGACAGGAACGGCCTCTACAGTCGAGCGTGCCTCAAGGGTATAGTTGCCTGCAGGAATGGAAAGCTTGTTGTTGCTTTCCTTCACTGCAGCGTATGTTGTGCTGATGACAGGATTTCCTTCCTGATCGTACACGAATATCGCGTAGGACGCTCCGGCTGCCGATGCAGCCTTGGTCTCGACACTTTCATCGCACACGACAGCAAAATCGTCAAACGAAAGGATTCCGTAAAGATTCTCACCCTGACCATCAATCTTTTTGCAGGAGGATGATACGAGAGCTGCAATGGCAGCGATAAAGAATAATGACTTTTTCATGAATTGTTCCTCCCTGATTACTGGTTGAGTTCCACATCACCGAGTTCGACTGGCGTCAGATTACCATTGAAAGACACTGTCACAGTGTTGCCTCCTATATTGGACGCATCGAAGCTTATGGTATAGCAGGTCTTGGCCTCCAGAGTTCCCGTGTATTCCTTCGAGAATGAGGAACTCTGCCCTCCCTGGGAAACAAGTGTTCCGCTGATTGTAAAGCGGTATGCATCTATGAATGCTGCCCTGGTTTCGCCCTTAGGGAAAGCTATCTCTGTCCCGTTTCCTGTAGTAATCTTGAATTCATAAGAGCTGTAGTAGTTGGCAAAACTTTCACTGACAGCAACTTTTACCAGCATATTGCCCAAGGCCACCGGTATGGAAACCTGGGTGGTTTCTCCTCCGAGCACCGTAAAATCCGTGGAGCCGGTAAAGAAAGGCTTGTCAAAGCCCTCTGTACCCTCTGCACCGTAGGAAGCTGTGACTGAATAGCTTCCGGCCTGAAGGGCAGTGGATGCATCCCATCCTGAAATGAGACCGGAATAGACTTCCGTCTTGTCGGCATCCTTGACTACGATTGAAAAATCTGCGGCTGAAGGAAGGGAGGTGTAGTCCGAGACATTGCTCCTAGTCTTCTCCACCAGTGCGCCGTCAGTGTCAGCGACAGTGAAGCGGACGCTTCCCTCTCCTGCGTCCCCATGCTCCTTGGAGCAGGAAAGGCAGCATGCTGCAAGCACAGCGCACAACGCAATTCTTTTTGTCTTCATGGTTTATGAATCTTATTGTTAGGTATTAGTTATTCATTGCTATCGCTTGGTAATCTGGTTTGAAGATTACTTAATATAGACTTTGACATTGTCGAGATAGAGATAGTAGCAGGAGTTGGCCGCCACCACGCTGGTTGTTCTGCCTGTATCCGCGAAGAACACTATCCTTGTAGAAGGACCGGCCGAGCCTATCTCCTGGGTACAATGGTGCATCGACGTGACGTCCTCACTCGCAAACTTGGCGGAAGTGAAAACTATGCTGGCATTCGAAGCTATGTCGTCCGACTTGCAGCCGTTGAGGGTAGAGCTCGTGGAATTGGTATGGGTACCTATCCTGTAGCAAGCCATTGCAGTGGCCGAATCATCCCTGTTATATCCCGCAGGGACATAGAAAGCCTCGTCATATTCCATCACGACAGTCACGGAAGCGCCAGGCTTGAGGTATGAGAGAGCCGGAGTGTCCAGACGTCCGCACCAGCGTTCAACGACCCAGGCACCGGACTGGTAACGGCAGTTGATTCTTATGCAGTCGCCCTCAAAGAGTCCGAAGCGTGCTGCATTCCAGCCGCTGTCAGTTACATGTCCGTCAAGAAGATATCCCTGAACGTTCCTGTCGGAATTTGTAGAGGCCGTATAATCATCATCGTGCGCAAGCGCTGTCGAGGTAGAGAAATCCTCATATAAAAGGTAAGGCACGTCGCCAAGACTCACCTCCGCCCTGTTGTCATTGCGGGACATCGAGGCCGGCGAAATTGCTCTCGTCACAAGAGCATTGGCAGTCTCATACTCGAGAACTGCGGTACCTCCCTCAATGGCGGAGCAGATTGCGTTGTAAGCATTTCCTCCGTCGGTCCCGAGATATTCCTGAACTATGCATAAATCGTCATACTGACCTGACTCGTTGGCATAAGTGAAAAGGACATTGTCCCCTTCCTTGATTCTGACATGGGTCAGAGCTTCGCCTATGTAGTCCTTTCCCGTACGAAGCACAAGCCTGTAGAAAGGCTGAGGATTCTTCGGATACAGCCTGACAGGAGTGGAATGACCTGCCGCAAAGGACCGGCCGGCCAGAGAAATGGGATCTGCTTCGTAACGCTGTGTTGCAGAGTAGATAAGAAGCCTCAATGAGTCACCTTCGGAGTAGGCTTCGCTTGAAGGGCACATCGACACGCATGCATAATCTGTCGACTCTGCCGAAACCGTAAGCGGCTGTTCAAGGTTGAGAGTTATTGAATTCGTCCCGGACAGGAGAGCAGGCTCGGCATCAGGATTGGTAAAATCCGTCGTTATGGTGCCGGCCACAGGGCGGGGCATAGTCATCGTTATGTCAGATACCGTTCCACCAGTAAAACCGGCATCGGAAGGGATGAAGAAACGGAACTGGTGAAGTATATGCTTCATGTGCATCCTCAGCCCCGAATGGTCTTCCATCTCCGGCACTCCGGCCAAGGCCCCGTGTTCCTGAGGAACTCCGACAAGTATGTCGGCACCGGATGAAACGCGTCCATCCTGTGTAGAAGGAATGGTAAAGCTGGCTGTCGTGCCGTTCACCGATTCCGGAACCGGATAGGTAAGGAAATAACTGTATGTCGTTTCCTGCATCGGGGCATCCAGAGTTGTCGTGAACAGGGAAATGTCATCTCCGAGACCATAAAGGACGAACTCCTTTGCAGCAAGGGCGTAAGAACCGGCAGGAGTGCGTGCCCAAAGAGCCAGCCTGTCTCCCTCCTCCCACGAGGCCGAGAGGCCATCGGGGCGCATCAGCGTACGCGTGGCACTGCCGCCGGCAAGGAAGCCGACGGTAATCTTTCCGTTCTTGTCTTCGGCGTTATCGGGAGCCAGTTCCTGACGGGAGCATGACAACACGAGCAGGAAAGGCAGGAGAAAAACGGCCTTGAATTCTATTCGTCTCACTTTCTGGTCAAGTATCCATAAAGGAAATACCGGGCAAAGGTACAGAGAAAAATCCAAATTACCAAATACGCGGATTACCCGCAAAATTGAGTATATTTGCGCGTTTACCTAGTAATATACCTAATATGATATAGCAGTTCGCTGAATCGAACGGAAGCAATGGCAACAGAAAAGACACAGACGCAGAATTACGGTGACGACAAGATCATCACCCTTGAAGGAGTGGAGCATATCAGGCGCAGGCCGGGTATGTACATAGGAAGACTGGGGAACGGCGACAAGTCCGACGACGGGATATATGTGCTCCTCAAGGAAATCATAGACAACTCGATAGACGAGTACACCATGGGATTCGGCAAGACCATACAGATTACCGTGGACGAGAAATCCGTCTCTGTAAGGGACAATGGCCGGGGAATCCCTCTGGATTCGGTGGTCAGGGTGGTCAGCGTCCTCAATACGGGCGCAAAGTATGACGATGCCGTATTCAAGAAGGCTGTCGGTCTCAACGGAGTGGGTTCCAAGGCAGTCAACGCGCTGTCCGAAACCTTCTATGTCGAATCTTTCCGCGACGGAATGAGTTCCTATGCCGAATTCAGACGCGGACGCCTCGTGGACTCGGGAAAAAGGGAAAGCAAGGAGAAGAACGGCACTCTCGTGCGATTCACCCCGGATCCTAACCTTTTCATAGACTACAGTTACAGGATGGAGCATGTCGAGACCATGGTCAAGAACTACTCCTACCTCAAGAAAGGGCTCGCCCTCAACCTCAACGGCACCGTGTACAAGTCCGAGAACGGACTTCTCGATCTAGTCAACGACTCGCTCGGCGAAACGCCGCTGTATGAACCCATACACCTTATCGGCGAGGACATAGAAATAGTGATGACACACGGGAACAGCTACGGAGAGAACATCGTTTCCTTCGTAAACGGCCAGAACACCCGCGACGGAGGCACTCATCTGGCTGCATTCCGCGAAGCCGTATCCAAGACCCTCAAGGAGTTCTACAAGACCGCATCAAAGAAGGACTTCGCTCCCGAGGACATTCGCCAGGGCATTATCGGCGCCGTGAGCATACAGATTCAGGAACCGACTTTCGAAGCCCAGACCAAGACCAAGCTCGGGTCCACCTATATGTGGGAAAAGGAAATTGAACACCCGGACGGAACCAGAAGCTACGACAAGGGCCCGACAATCAGGAGCTTCGTAAACGAGTTCATATCCAGGAACCTCGACAACTACCTCCATATGCACAAGGAGATCATCCCTGTGCTCCAGGAGAAGATTCAGTCCTCTGAAAGCGAGCGCAAGGACATCGCCGTCATCCAGAAGAAGACCAGGGAGAGGAACAAAAGAGCCAATGTTTACAACAAGAAACTCAAGGACTGCCGCTACCACTTCAACGAGAAGATGCCAAAGGGCAAGGAGGAGGAAGCTGCAAGGACAAGCATCTTCATCACGGAGGGCGACTCCGCAAGCGGCACCATAACTATGGCGCGCAACGCTGACGTACAGGCAGTGTTCAGTCTCAGGGGAAAACCTATAAACTGCTTCAAGGAAAGCAGGAAGAAGGTCGCCGAGAACGAGGAACTGAACCTGCTCATCTCCGCACTCGGAGTGGAAGACGACCTCGAGAATCTCAGATACAACAATATCGTGATAGCGACCGATGCCGATGACGACGGGATGCACATACGTATGCTCGTGGTCACCTTCTTCCTCAAATACTATCCGGACCTTGTCAGGAGGGGGCATGTACACATACTCCAGACTCCACTTTTCCGCGTCAAGAACAGGAAGACAATGAAGTACTGCTACAGCGTGGAAGAGAAGGAAAGGGCCTTGAAGGAACTCAAGACCGGAGTTGAAATCACAAGGTTCAAGGGTCTCGGAGAGATTTCTCACGAGGAGTTCTCAGACTTTATCGGAGAAGATATCAGGCTGGACGAAGTTAAGCTCAGCGACGAGGAGTCCATCATAGACCTTATGGAGTTCTATATGGGAGACAATACCATCGACCGCCAGAAATTCATACAGGCCAACCTCAAGACTGAAGAGGAGCTGGACGGAGTTGATTTCTGAGGCGCCCGGCAGATGAGCTTCCCAAAATCCCGGCCTTCGGTATCTGCGGCATTCGTTTTTATCTATCGCCACTATAGGAACAAAGATATGCCGCCACTTTTCACAGGCAGATGAATGCTCTACCTTTGCCGAGGATAAAGGAAGAATTCAAAATGAAAATCATCGTGATCATAAGTTCAGTACTGGTACTCGCAATTGCGCTCAGGATGCTGGACGTATACACAAATAAAAGCAAACTCAAGAGCATTGGAGCAAGTTCCAACAAGGCATCCCGGAACATTCCGAAAGTCGATGTCACTGACCCTGAAGATCTGAAGAGGGCTTTGGATTACTACAGGGACATGACCGACTGAGAACGCTGGATATGGAGATCAGGCAACTTAAATACTTCATCAAAACTGCGGAGACACTGAACTTCTCCGAAACAGCAAGGAGTCTGTACATTACCCAAAGCACCCTGTCCCAGCAGATCAAGCATCTGGAGGAGGAACTCGGGTGCCAGTTGTTCATACGCGACTCACACTCGGTCACTCTTACCGAATATGGGGAAAGGATGCTTCCTCTGGCAAAGCAGACCCTGCTCGATGCTGAAAGTTGCAAGACTCAGATAAGGGATCTGAACAACATGGCCACAGGTACTCTCGAGATAGGGGCAACCTTCTCATTCAGTCCTGTGCTCAGGGAAACGGTAAAGAACTTCATCGCCGAGTACCCGGGAATCAGGCTCAACATCACCAACAGATCCATGGAAGAGCTGATGGAGATGCTGCGCCGCAGGGAGGTGGACTTCGTCCTTGCATTCAAGCCCAATGTTCCATACGAGGACATTGACTCCGAGATACTTTTCGAAGATCGTCTTTCCGTCATTATGAGGAAAGACCATCCCCTCGCCCAGAGCAACACCCTGGGCATGGAGGAGATAAGGAGGCACAGACTAGCCATCCCGGCAAAAGGGCTGCAGGCCAGAAACATGATAGACAAGTACTTCGATTTCATGAACAGTTCGTTCATGGTATCACTTGAAGTCAACAGTGTTTACAACCTGCTTGAGGTGGTCGAAAGCAGCAGTCTGATAACCATTCTTTCCGACGCGACCATCAAGGACAGACAAAAGCTGACAGCAATACCTCTGGCTGTGCCCGACAACCAGATGCAGGGCTGCGTTCACACTTTGAAGAAACAGTATCGCAAGCGCAGCGCCGAAGCATTCATAAGAATGCTCAAGGAATCCCTGGCTCTGATCGAACTGTCAGGCAAATGGGCATAACAAATCTGAATTATGTATTTTTGGAATTCTCTTTTTGACGGCACAAACGCCTGGAGCGGGGGTGTCGCCCACTCAATGCTGATATTGGCGCTGGTAATAGCGCTGGGCAAACTGCTCGGAAAATACAAGATAAAGGGCATCTCGCTCGGAGTCACCTGGGTACTCTTCACGGGAATACTCTTCAGCCATTTCAAGATGACCCTCGACTCCAACCTTCTTCACTTCCTCAAGGAGTTCGGGCTGATACTCTTCGTATACAGCATAGGACTTCAGGTCGGCCCGGGATTCTTCTCCAGTTTCAAGGCCGGGGGCGTAAAACTCAACCTTCTGGCAGTGCTGGTCTGCATACTCGGCGCAGGGACTGCAATAGGAATCCACTTCATAACCGGGACAGAGATGACCACGATGACAGGCATAATGTCTGGAGCCGTCACCAACACCCCGGGGCTGGGAGCCGCACAGACCGCATACTCCGACATGCACGGCGGCAATTCTCCGGACATAGCCCTCGGATATGCAGTTGCATATCCTCTCGGAGTGGTAGGTGCAATCCTGTCCTTTATTATTATCAGAAAACTCTTCTACCGCAAGGGAACTCTGAGCGCGACTGCCATAAGGGAAGTAGGGACTGACATATCTGAAGAAAAGAAGGAGGCCGAGACTTCTATCATCAGCAAACATTCCGAAGCCGCCAAGACGAGTTTCATTTCGAGGAAGATACTCATCAGCAAGAGAAGTCTGAACGGGAAAAGACTTGACGAACTGAAGTTCGAGGAAATACTTGGTGCATCAATAATACGCATACGAAGGGCGGGGCTTGACCTGCGCGCCACCCCGGGATTCAGGCTCCAGTATGGAGACCTCGTCACCGTGGTAGGCAGCAGCGAGTCGGTTGCATCTGTCGAGAAAGTCCTGGGGAACTCTCTCAAGCGTCTGGATGAACCGAATCTGATTCCTATCTTTCTCGGGATTGCGCTGGGAGTGATATTCGGCAGTCTCCCCATCAGTTTTCCTGGAATGCCTCAGGCTGTCAAGCTCGGCCTTGCCGGAGGTCCGCTTATCATAAGCATACTGCTCTCCAGCTTCGGCCCTAGACTTAAAGTCATAACATACACCACCACAAGCGCGAACCTTATGATAAGGGAAATCGGGATATGCATCTTCCTCGCCTGCGTGGGACTTGAAGCCGGAAGCGGATTCGTTGATACCATAGTCAACAAGGGAGGGTATATATGGATAGCCTACGGGGCCCTCATCACCCTGATTCCTCTCCTTGTATGCGGGCTCATCGGACGCTACTGTATGAAATTGAACTATCTGACCCTTATCGGCGTGCTCTCTGGAGCCTCGACCAACCCTCCCGCACTCGCATATTCCAACGAAGTGGACAGGAACAGCGACGAGGCTGCCGTGGGATATGCCACCGTATATCCACTGACCATGTTCCTGCGCGTCCTGATCGCCCAGATGATGATTCTGTTCCTCTGCTAGCAGCGGCGTCCCGGAGGCGGTATTTCCTTGATTACGCAGGCAGCAGGCGCGCGGTGATTTGGTTGAGAGGAGTGCTCTCAGAGGCAAGCTGCTGCAAAAAAGAAGAGGCCGACCCTTTATAGTCGACCTCTCCTGTATTTATTGTCAGAACTTGCTTATTCGGCAACAACAGTCACCTTGACAGCGCCCTTGACGTTCTTGTAGCACTTTACAGAAGCCTCATACTCGCCGAGTTCCTTTACAGCCTCGAGAGTGATGTTCTTCTTGTCAACCTCAACACCTGCCTGTGCGAGAGCGGCAGCTACGTCAGCAGTAGTAACCGATCCGTAGATCTTGCCGGATTCGCTCACCTTTACAGCCACCTGAACAGGAGTTGCTGCAAGCTTTGCTGCAAGTGCCTCTGCATCGGCAACAAGCTTAGCCTCCTTGTGAGCCCTCTGGCGGAGGTTCTCAGCGAGGACCTTCTTCGCAGAAGGAGTGGCGAGGATTGCGTAACCCTGAGGGATGAGATAGTTGACAGCGTATCCTGTCTTAACCTTGACGATATCGTCAGCGTAGCCGAGATTGGCCACATCTTTCTTAAGAATGATTTCCATATATGCTGTCTCCTATTATTTCATAAGGTCGGTTACGTAAGGAAGGAGTGCAAGATGACGGGCGCGCTTTACTGCCTGAGCCACCTTCCTCTGGAACTTGAGCGAAGTACCTGTGATGCGGCGAGGAAGAATCTTGCCCTGCTCGTTGAGGAACCTCTTGAGGAACTCAGCGTCCTTGTAATCAACATACTTGATGCCTGCCTTCTTGAA
>JAEDEB010000100.1 GCA_016293535.1 Bacteroidales bacterium
GAGAATGTCAGGGTCACATAGTCCGCTGTCGGCTTGTTCAGGCTCGCCTTCCACCAGTTGTCGAAAACCACGTCGTCTGTAGGCCAGCGAAGGCCGTCAGACTTGATTTTCACCGAATTGTCCGGGCAGAACAGGGATATTTCCCTGTAATCCCCGGCGTAGAAGGTACAACTGTCCGTAACGGCGAAAATCTGGGTCCAGTCGGACACCATTCCTGCCTTTATCCCACGCTCCGCAAGATGGAAACGGCGTTCGTACTCCATCAGCAGGGACATGTTCCCTATCGTGTGGTCCTCGCGAAGGCCTGTGCTTCCTATGAAATGAAGCTCATATTCCTCGGAGGAATCCGTGCACACGTGTTCGAGGAGGTATTTCACCGCCTTCGTCTGGTCGTTGTCCTCCTGCTCGTCAAGACATACCACAATATCGCTGTAGCGCCGCCTGAGTCTCTCCGGGATGGAATCGAGATCGCCTATCACGACATCAGGCAGCGCCCGGACAGAATGTTCGTGACGGAGCCATTTGAGGAAAGCCCCGTCACAACATACAAGAAAATCGGCATGTTCCAGAAGATACCTCGGATACTCGCTCCTTGGATAGCAGCCGTTCCCCAGAACAACAATGGTCTTCATCACTTTCCGGAGACCTGCACTATGCCCAGTTTCTCAAGCAGGGCCGAAGGCTGAGGGTCGTGTCCGCGGAAGTTGCGGTAGAGGACAGCCTCATCCTCGCTGCTGCCCTTGCTGAGAATGTTGTCGCGGAAAGCTGCTGCCGCCTCACGGCTGAATATGCCCTTCTCGCGGAAGAGAGAGAAAGCGTCGGCCTCGAGCACTTCCGCCCATTTGTATGAATAGTAACCCGCAGCATATCCTCCGGTAAAGATGTGATTGAAGGAGTAGGAGAATGCGGTGGAAGGGTCGGACCAAATTACATTGGTAGGCTCGATCGTCTTCTTTTCGAAAGCGGTCACGTCGATATCCTCAGGAAGAGACTTGAGAGTGTACCAGGCCATATCGACGATGCCGAACTGAAGCTGGCGCACCTGGTAGTAGGCGGCAAGGTAGTTCTTCGAGGCTACAATCCTGTCTATAAGTTCCTGAGGGATGGTCTCCCCTGTCTGATAATGCTTGGCAAAGGTGTTGAGATACTCCGGCTCGCTCGCCCAGTTCTCCATTATCTGGGACGGAAGCTCCACGAAATCACGCGCAACGTTGGTACCTGCCTGTGAGCCGTAGGTACACCTGGAGAGCATGCCGTGAAGGGCATGTCCGAACTCGTGGAGGAAGGTGTTGAGCTCGTCGTGGGTAAGCAGGGACGGAGAAGTGGCTGTCGGTTTGGTGAAGTTGGTCACTATGCTGATGAACGGACGGAGATCCTCGCCGCCGACTGTCTTCTGGCCGCGGAACTCCGTCATCCAGGCGCCACCCCTCTTGCTTGCACGAGGGAAGAAATCCGCGTAGAAGAGGGCCAAATGTTCCCCGTTCTCGTCCTTGACCTCGAAAACCTTCACATCCTTATGGTAACCCGGAATATCCTTCCTCTCCTCGAAGGTGATACCGTAGAGACGGGTAGCAAGTCCGAGTACCGCATCAATACAGTTCTCAAGACGGAAGTAAGGTTTGAGCTGCTCGTCACTGAGAGAATATTCCGCATCCTTGTACTTTTCCGACCAGTATGAGAAATCCCACGGACGGAGCTCGCTGTCGTCGAAACCGTTTGCCACCGCATACTCATAGACCTTCGCCACCTCAGCCTTCGCCACCAGGACGGACGGCTCCGCGAGTTCTGCGAGGAAAGAATTTACCGTTTCCGTATTCTTCGCCATCCTGTTGACGAGCGCATAATCGGCATAGGTCTCATACCCGAGTATGTTGGCTATCTTCGTGCGGAGGTCGACAATCTTGCGGACATTGGCCGCGTTGTCGAACTCGCCGCCCATAGCGCGGGTGTTGTACGCAGTGTACATACGCTTGCGCAATTCACGGATGGAACTGTACTTCATGAACGGACCGTACGAAGGGTAGGAAAGGTCGAAGACCCATCCATCCTGACCCTTCTCCGCAGCGGCTGATGCGCCCATATCGACCACGAAGTCCGGAAGTCCGGCCAGTTCCGTGGAATCGGTGATATTGAGCGTGAAGGCGTTCGTAGCAGCAAGCACGTTCTTGCCGAACTGGAGCTGTACGAGCTGCAGTTCCTCCTGGAGGGCGCTGTACTTTTCCTTGTCCTCCGGCGAAAGGTTCGCACCGTTGCGGGCGAAAGAATCGAAGGTCTTCTCCACGAGCCTCATCTCCTGAGGTCCGAGTCCAAGGCTTTCCCTCTTCTCATAAACCGCCTTGATTCTTGCGAAGAGTCCTTCATTGAGGCGCACATACATCGAACAGTCGTTCAACAGAGGAGTCACCTCCTCCGCAATCCTCTCCATCTCGTCATTGGTGTCCGCCTCCTTGAGATTGAAGAAGATGCCGGAAACTCTATCGAGAAGTTCACCGGAATTCTCAAGGGCAAGTATGGTATTGTCGAAGTCCGGCTCCGCCTCATTCGCCACGATGGCGTCTATCTCCGCCTTCTGGCGGGCTATCGCCTCCTCGAAGGCCGGCATATAGTGTTCAGTCCTGATTTTGTCGAACTGAGGGGCTCCGAAAGGGAGCTTGGACTCTGAAATAAGTGGATTCTCCATTTTACACGAACTTAGGAGCGCCAGCAGAGCTGCGCCCGCAACAAGGATTGATTTGCGCATTTTCTCATTTGATTTTCAAGCCTCCAAAGTTAGTCAAAGATTTTGAGATGTTCATAATCCTGGTGTCCGTCCTGCGATAGGATATGTCATAGCACCAACACTCCACGCGGCTTCTGGTGACCATACAGGCGGTGCAATAGTCGGGGTCAAGTCCCATTATCCTCGCTTCGAGATAATCCAATGACCTTATCCCCTTGCTCACAAGTTCGTTCAGTATGCCGTAGTTCCTGTCCAGCCTGCCTATCACCCGCGTCCGGGTCAGACCTGACTTCCTGCTCTCCCTATAATGGTAACGGCTGCGGCAATCCGGCGAGCAGAATTTCTTTTCCGGACGTCCGTACCTGACCGAAAACGGATCCCCGCACTCCAGACAATGGCCAGCGGGTTCCTGCTCATAGATTCCTTCTTCCTTCGCATTTTCTTTTCCATCCGTCTTCATCTTCTCCATATCATTGTTTCTGTCCACGATTCCATTCTTCACGGCAATGGCCGCATGCTCCTCCCGGACTCCGGGAAACGGCAGCGAAAACCGGCACGGACAAAGATGGGCTCAATCGCTTTCAGATAAAACAACGGATTCGACAAAAAACCATACGCATCTGACAATTCTCTATCCGATTTGTTAAAACAACGTACAACAAACTTGGAAGCTAGGCTGATTCTGCATTCCTTTGCTTCAGGCCTCCCGGAGCGCGCAGGGAAGCTGAACAAAGAAAAATGAGAGAAAAATGGAACAATTGAACAGAATCGAGCTGAGAGGAAACGTGGGCTATGTCCGTCTCTCACGCGTAGGCGAAGACAGCCAGGTAGTGAATTTCTCCGTCGCGACAACCTATGTTTACAAGGGACGCAACGGAGAAGCGGTAATGGAGACGACGTGGCATAGTGTCGTCATGTGGAATCTCAAGAACATGCCGGACATAGACCGGCTGGTGAAAGGCTGCCCTGTCAGCGTGACAGGCAGGGTCAGGGCCAACTGCTACCGCAGTGCCGACGGCACGGACAAGACCGTCTACGAGGTTCAGGCCTCGAAGGTGGAACTCCTTGAGGAACAACTGACCATGCAGGCCGGTTTCTAAGCAATCTTCGGATTACTGAGCCTTCCCTACCTTTGAAGGGTCCTTGAAGAGTATCATGAAGAGGACCCCTACGACGAACGCGTAGCCGGCGAAGATGTACCATGCGAGGGACCAGTTCCCAGCTTCTCCCGCCGCCTGTGGAGCGAATACGCATATATCCACGACTTTCCCGGCTACAAGCGTTCCGATGGTCGCTCCGAGTCCGTTGGTCATCAGCATGAAGAGACCCTGGGCGCTGGAACGGATGTCCGTACCTGTATTCTCATTGACATAAAGGGAGCCCGATATGTTGAAGAAATCGAAAGCTACTCCGTAAACTATGCATGAAAGGATGAACAGGAGCACTCCCGGCATCCCCGGTGTGCCGAGTCCGAAGAAGCCGAAGCGGAACACCCAGGCAAACATCGCGATGAGCATCACCTTCTTGATGCCGAACCTCTTCATGCAGAAAGGGATGAGAAGTATGCAGAGGGTTTCTGAAATCTGGGAGATGGAGATGAGCGCATTCGAGTTCTTCACGGCAAAGGTGTCAGCGAAATCAGGATTGCTGCCGAAGGAGCTGAGGAAGGTGTTTGCATAGCCGTTCGTAATCTGGAGGGAGGCGCCAAGCAGCATCGAGAAGATGAAGAACACTGCGAACTGCTTGTCCTTGAAGAGGGTGAAGGCCTTAAGACCGAGGGATTCGGAAAGGGACTGGGACTCGGACTTCTTGATCGGGCACTGAGGCATAGTGAGCGCATAGGCACAAAGTATCAGTGAGAGGAGTCCGCTGGAGACGAGCTGGGTCCAGCTGTCCTGCATCGCCTGACCTCCTATGGTGAGGAAATTGGTCAGGAGCATGCTTGC
>JAEDEB010000034.1 GCA_016293535.1 Bacteroidales bacterium
CTACCTTGTTGGATATTATCTCTTTCATCGGGCGCGCACCTGTCCAGTAGCCCAGTTCGATGCCGCCGATATAGGTCCCCTCACGCAGACCGTAACCGTAACCGCTTGACTGCATCGCGGCAAGGTCCGAACCGCTCTCCCCTTCAGTTGCGGAGATACCGGATATGTCCTTGAGCATCTTCAGTGCAGCCATACGCCCGCTCTCCATTGCACGGGTCACCTCAATCCCAAGTGTCTTCCCGTCCGGAGACTGAAGGTCCGGCCTGTCCCGGTTCACCAAGTAGTCGAACTTGTGACCGAGAAGAGATCTGAGCTGCAGCATAGCGTAACGCTCGAAGAAGCAGGTGTCGTATTTCCTGTAAGCCATCCCTAGAAATCCATCATTAAATTTGTTCGTTTATTATGCCCCAAAATCAGCCTCTGAAGTACCTGCAGCACTGTTTTCCCAACACCATTCAATTTGTTCGTTTATTCACTAACCTGCCTAATCGTTATTTACGTTATTAACGCAATATTACGAATCTACATACTCACAATAAATTATTTGCGTTATTAACTCACTTTCTGTAAGATGGTTCCTTATAGCTGATCATGGCATACATCTCCTTCATTCTGTCCTGCAGACGGTCTCCGTACCTCTCCCCCAGCTGCTCGAATGTGCAGTTGGTTGCAATGACCGTCGGGAGGTTATGCTTGTATCTAATCATAAGGAATTCGGCAAGAGGATAACGAATCTCCCCGAAATCATTGTATGTCGGAGGTTCCACACCGAGGTCATCTATCAGAAGGACAGCATTCTGTGAAATATCCGGAAAAGTCTGGGACTGCTTGAAATGGTTGTAGATGGACTGAGCTTCATAGTATACAGCATTGAAACCGAAGAGTTTCTTCAGGGAACGCAGCATCGTTGTCTTTCCGTTGCCCAGCGTACCGCACAGGAGCAGTCCCCTCTTTCGTGAATCGTACATCCACCTGACGACCTTTTCAACCTTTGACACAGTCGCGTCATCGAGAATGAAATCCATATCCCGGTATTTGACCTGCGCTCCGTACATTCCGAGCAGCATACCTTCGGTCACCTCCCTGGATTCAGGGAGAGAGATTGCGAATTTGGTGGGGGGAGGTGTTTTTTCAACCAGATTCGCCATATACTTCAAAGCCGTCTCCTTTGCTTTCTCATCCATACGCGCCTAGTGTTATAATTCTTCCAATCCGGAGTCACCGAACTCATCCGCACTCTTCACATCAAGCCTTCCTCCTGTCTTATTCGATCTCTTCGATGACTTTGGAGACTTTCCATCCTCCAACGGAGCCCTTTCAAGTACTGGTTTGAAGGATGGCTCGGGAGTGACGAACTGCCTCTTCTGAGGTGGTCTGGTACCATTAAGCAGATTCTGCAGGGACTTGATAGCATAGCCCTGAGGGCTGTATGCCTGCTTAGCCCTGTCCTCGATGCCAAGTAGAAACTCCACGACATCAACCCCTTTCTCCTTGAGATCCAGGAAAAGCCTGAGGTTCGAGCGTATGCCCCTGTCATCGAAGCCGAAGTTCTTGATGAGTACGTTCAGCAACTGTACATCCAGGACATCCTGAGGGTTCTTGATAAGGGTTGGCTTCAGTATCTTGCTGAATGTCAGACCGACAATTGCCGGACGTCCCTTCTTGACAGCCTTGTCATAAGCAAGCTCATGAACGACCTCGAAAGGGCATTTCTCCTTGATCTCGCGCTCAGCCGGCTCTATCACCCTGCGGATGAATCCAGTTGGATTGGAAACGTACTTGTCCTGAAGGCCAAGAATGCCCTTTATCCTCTCCAGAGAGAAGTAGAGCGGTTCACTGGTGTTGCTCAGAATCTGGAACAGACGGACGGCTACGACATCATCGAGACTCTTGGCTGTCAGGAGGTTGTACCTCGTATAACCCTTGCCCATATCAAGTATCTGCGACCAGGTCTCTTCCCCCAGCTTGACCGAAACGATGCCGGGCTTCTGATTGACCGTCACCCGATCAAGGAGATGGAATGAAGCGAACTGATACTGAGGAGAACCGTCGCTGTATGTCTTCGGATTTCCCTGATCGTCAAGGACAGGAGACTCCACCGTGTGGTAGATCTTCATAAGCTCGACAGCAGCCTCCTTGGCCTTCGTGTAGTTTGTTGTGTCGTCAGCGTTAAGGAGATTCTTGACCGGGATGTCTATTACCGCGAACTTCTCCTGGTACTTCTGTGAGAAATTCAGTTTGTTGATTCCTAAAGCGGCATCATACGTGTACTCCTGCGCAACGGATATAACTTCCATAAGAAGCCGTTCACCGTATTTGGAGAGACTTCTGCTGGAAGTGGAAAAGATGTAGGAGGAGAATACGTCGTTAGATGGAAACTTCGTCACTTCTTCAGAGCCCGAGGAAGGTGACGGAGTTCTATCATTCAATCCGTTAGGATTCATTCCCTCTGTTTCTTTTTTCCTGGATTTTACCATTAAATCTGTTGGTTTAATATCATTAAATCTGATTGTAAAATAGCCCTCAAATCAATGTATATCGTTCTATATCAAACTTTTATGTAAACACTCCGCGCCACGTATGATATATAATATATTAATGAATTGAAGGATATTCATTGATTCCACCACTATGTATCTGCCTTGTTTTCTATTGGATAGACTCTGCCGGGCAAAACCACTGAATATCATTTTTCAAACAAATATATATTAATTTTTCGTAAAATCATCCCTTTCTTTGTTTCTTTTTTAATTTTTCTACCAAAATTTCAGATTTCTTCCGCTATCAGACCTTTGTTTTCGTTAGTTTAATATACAATAATAATGAAAGAAGACCTTAAGATTTGGTTATTTCTATCATTAAATTTGTTCGTTTAATATGATGTTAGATTGTACTATTCTCGCCAATCAGCCTTAACTAACTGATAAACAGTTCTTACTAAATTCACGGGAAATTTCATTAGAATTGTTAGTTTAATCCCGGGATAATCACATCCTCACGTATCTGTAATGCCCTTTTTAAAGCATCATTAAATTTGTTCGGTTATTAATCTCTGTGTTACGAAAAAAGGCCTCCCTTGAAGAGGAGACCCTTGTGTGTTATGTCTATTTGCGCTGTTCTAGTACCCGTATTTCTTCAGGAGATCCTGGACGGCTTCAATCATAACGTCGTTGATGCTTGACTTGAAGTTCTGATGTTGAATCCTTACAATCTTCTCTTTTATCTCTTCAGGTAGATACATGGAGATTTTAGCCCTCTTCTCATATGTGCGGGGCCGTCCCATCCTCTTTGCTTCCTGAGTCGCCTGCTGCTGTGGCTCGACCAATGGTTGGCTGCTTACCTTTACTTGTTCCGCTTCAGCATTCCTGGATTTAGGTACGCCGATAGTCACCGGAGAGGTCTGCTTCCTCACGAAATCCTTTATAATGTTCTCTGCCATAATTTCTTATCGTTATAGTTTTACTTACTCCCCTACTCCTGTTCGATTCTTATGAGAATCTCTTTGCCAGCTTCCCTGTATTCCTTCGCTCCCCTGCCGTCCGGATCGTGGCTGAAGATGTCCCTGTGCATGGATACGGACTGGTTCAACTTAGTGTTCTTCCTTATGAACGGTTTGATGACATAAGCTCCGAACTCTTCCTCGATCAGGCCTATGTAGGACTTGTTGATAGTGTCATTCTCCACCCTGGTGATTAGACATCCGAGGAACTTGAGGTAAGGGTTGAGCCTTTCGTCGGCGAGAACCTCGTTGTAGACCCCTACCACCATGTGCATTCCGTCCAGAGATGGCTGATCCGGAGTGCTGACGAGGACTATACCGTCGGAAGCAACCATGGCGTTCATTATGATTCCTCCTAACGCTGGCGGACAGTCTATTATAATGTAGTCATAGTTGTTCTTGATCGGGGCAATCAGATCCTTGAGGAGATATACCTTGAGCGTTATGTTGCTGGTTTCCACATCGAAACTGGAAAGCTTGAGGTCTGCCGGTACGAAATCCACATTGTTGTACCTGCTCGGCAGGATAGGAAGAGGATTCAGCCTTGGCCCAATCACAAAGGCATCCTCGATGGTGTTGTCCCACTTACGTGACTCGTATCTCGGATCATCTGAGGAAACCATGTTCGTAAGGTTCGCCTGGGAGTCAAGGTCTATGAAGAGAATTTTCTTCCCTATGTTCGCCCATAGTATTCCGATATTGAATGCGGACATCGTTTTTGCGACGCCGCCCTTGTTGTTCATGAAACTTATTACCTTTCCCATAATTATTCCGATTATTGATACAAAGATAATACTTTATTTCGTTAAAAACGCAAATTGTAGATAAAAACTTAATAACGTAGTATAGATAATAACGCATTAAAGCTAAATCCGTATCGTAGTTAGCTATTATTGCGTTTATAACGCATTGAGTTAATAACGTAAAATCCTCTTTGTCGTTATCCCCTACTCTTAATATTAATTGAGTCCTATTGATAAGTGACTCCTGTGTCTTCTTGAAGTAATGTCAGCTTCTTTTAGTTTCTAACTCATTAAGTTATTAACTCAAAGAGTAATTAAATTTTCATATATGGATGTGTTTTCTAAATCAGAGCCTCTATTCATGTCACATCGTCTTCTCGGTTCACTGTATTTATGAAGTTAATAACTCCATGCGTTATTAACTTTATAACGCTACATATCTCTACCTTTATTCATACTTATCTAATAGGAGATCCAAACAATTTCTATCGAGATGGACTTCGAGTCTTATCAAATTATAAGAGTTTCTATTTAGGTTTATATATAGAGTTAATAACGCAATATATATAATAACTAAAAAAGTTAATAACGCAACCACCACCATTTGTCCTTTATCATTTGAGGAGTTGACAGAGACACTTTCTAGATATATTGTCCTGGACAATTCTTTCAGTGATTGTATTTCCGATATCTGTTTCATTATATTGCGTTATTAACGTAATATGTATAATAACGCAATATACTATTTAAAAAATGCTATATCTAGTTTTATTCGTTAATAACGCAATATCAACTCTGTTCCTAAACAATGGATATTAAAGGCGCAAAAGCAGCTATCAGTATCGAGCCTATCCATATAACACAATTCAGGTTATCAATAGCCTCTTTTTCATAATTCATCATCGTACGCATGTGCAGCATCGGTCTTTCAATAGCTTCTACCCATCAAAGTGCAGAGTATTTAGGGCAAGTGGAAAATACTTCTCAATGCCTATCTTTTCATGGTGATTAGATCTTACTGGCTCTTTACTATGATATATTATCTAAGTTATTAACGCAATAAGTTAATAACTAAATAAATGTTAATTATAATATTATATTTAATTATTTGAGTTAATAACTTTAGAATCTAATGAAAGTATATATAGGTGATATAGTATCTGTCAACAGCTCTGACTATGTTTTCAGATATCTCGTCAAGGTTGCAGGCAGGATATGCTATGTTTGAAATCTTCTGCCCGAGAAATATGCTTCTGCGGAAAGGTGGATTTTGATGGCAGGGCCCTTCTTTTATGCGCTTTCATAGGCTGTAGACAGGAATCGGACTACTATCTTGATCGGATCCTTGGAGAGGAGCGTACCGCAGCCCTCAATCCGATAGGTACGTTTGAAAGAAACGGAATAAGCGTTTCATTCGGTTCTGATGCTCTTTGCACCTCTCCAGACCCGATTCTGTGGATACACAAGGCTGTGAATCATTCCAATCCTCCCGAGCGTGTGCCGGTCCGCAGCGCTGTGAGGATGGCCACCTGAAACGGAGCCAATGCAGCATTCGATGAGAAGGGGAGGGGAAGTCTTGAAGAGGGAAAGGTTGCGGATATGGTCATCCTGTCCGAGAATCCATACAAGGTTCCTTCTGAATCCATAAAGGACATCAGAGTCGGAGGTCTCATCCTTGGTAGCCTTCCTTACGAAAGTGCCGTTCCGCCTCTCCTCTCTAGCATCTGGCATGGTCTGACCTCCGGTTGTAAATGTTGATTAAGCATTATTAACGTATTTAGTTAATAACTCAAAAAATGTAAATCAAATTATTTATATGCGTTTATTGCGTTAATAACGTAAATAACTAGCAGAGAACTGAGTATGGAAACGACAAATACAACAGTCGGTCTCAGCAGGACCCTCGAGCAGTTCATATCGGGGATAGACAATGTGGAGAAATACATCGGAAAGGACTTCGTATTCCACGACTCAGAGGTGGATTCCGAGAACATCAACCGGGATGGAACGGTCAAGGTGAGACTATGGACGTGGTCAGACGTGGACTATGAGAAGCTTTTTCATGCTGATTTCACTCTGTATGAACGCGTGGATGTCAGTGCGGTGAACTATGATCCGTCCGTCTGCTATGTCTATGAGCTGCGTTTCGAGGTCAAGAGCCTCAATCCGGAAATCATAACCATTATCTTCGACGGCGTGGGGTTCTCTTGCCGGAAGATATCTGTATGTGTGTCTGAATGTCCTGAAGAGGATTAGATCTCGCGCATGAACGCTTCGAACAGGGCCTTGTGTGAGCCGCAGAAGATGACATGGTGGTTGCCGATAGGGTTTCGGAGGAAGTAGTCTGAAAGCACATCGGGATTCTTCATCTGAAGAAGTACCTGAGTTCGGCAGAGATCCCGCCCGTACTGGTTCTCCAGCAGTTCAGCCTCCTCGCAGAACACACGGCTGAGGTCGGCGGATGTCTTGAAGAGGGTAACACCGCCCTTGGCCAGCTCACCGTGGATGGCAACGCCTATTCCCGACTCGAAATGCGTGTCATAGGAGTACCTCTCGACCATATTGAACGGTACAGTGCAGTGCGCGAGCAGCATCTTTCCTGTGCTCGGGTCAATCTGTGACGGGTTCGCCTGAAAGCCGCTGCATCCGGTGAGCGCATTGCCAATGACCATCGAGAGCAGCGCCGGGACATCTCCCTCGCAGGCGGAAGGAATACCTTCGGCATTGAGAAGGGCGAGTGCAAGGCAGCCTGTATTTCCAAGGGTATCGAGAAGGTCGAAGCAGCGTATGGTCAGTCCCGAGAGGCCGTACCTGCTGATTATCTCCCGGAGTGCGGAATAGATGCCTATTGCTCCTTCGACGTACTTTCTGACAGCGGCAGGAGCATCTTTCCGGAGACCTTCTATAATCGCTGAAGCCGGCTCCGGCAGGGGAGTGCCGCAGGTCTTCCCAGACAGCTCTATGAGTTCCCTGATATCTATATCCAGAAGTTCTATTCCCAGCTTCTCTGCTACTGCCGTCTTGTCCGGCTGGCTTGCGATGAGCCAGTCCGACGGTTTGCCTATGATGCCGAGCTTCTGCCCGTCAAGGCTTCTTCTTGCCCGTGAGACCTTGGCCAGGGTGTCAAGCCTTCCTGCGATATACTGCGCGCTGCCGTGCAGGACTTCGCCCCTGCGCCCGTTCTGATTGAGGAAGGAGAGAATCTCCAGTGAGGCGGCAAGAGAGTTGCTCTTGCCAGAGGTCAGAAGCAGGATGTTGCCGGACAGGGTAGGGAAGACTTCCCTGAAGAGCCCTTCGGAGCCTCCGGTCCGGATGAAGATGACATCCAGGTCGCTCTTGCCGTATGAGGAGAAATCATCGCCACGGAAGTCGAACCCGTAACCGAGAACAGTTTCGATGGATGACAGGAATTCAAGTGTGACCGCATCCACAGCCGATTTGTCGTGCAGGGATGATGTAAGTGTATACAGAGCGATATTCATCTTGTTATCCGGTTTTCAGTATTATTGTTGTTTATTCTTTAGCATTATCGCGGCCCTGCTTCTGCTGCTCAAGGAAACGGACGTACCTGAAGCGGGAACTGTCTATCTCCTTCTGTATCTCTCCTGCCTGGGCCATGATCCGCCTTACTTTTGCCTCGTATTCCTGCGTGAGGGCCTTCAGGCTGCGCTCCAGCTTCCTCTTCTCCGCTTCAAGTCTGTCAAGCTCCGCCTTCCGGGTGTTCACGAACCTGCGGAACGCCTTCGGGGTCATGTCAGCCTTGGCAGCGTTGCACTCCCTGCAGAAGCATGCGAGGTTCTCAATGTCGTTGCGTACCTCGCCCTTGCCGAATGAGGCCTGCGCTCTGGTATGGTCCAAAGTCATCTCGTCGAGGGCCAGAGGACGGCCGCACATCTCGCACCTCCCTCCGGCATTAAGGTACACTTCCTCCCTCTTGGTCCTGCCTGCCATGAGCGTCAGTCCTTAGGCTTGATGCTGATGCATACCTGCAGGCCGTAAAGGTCAGCTATGTTGAAAATGTGTGACACGTAGATGTTGTCCTCCACGAACCAGTGACGGACGGTGTTGTACGTGAGGCCAAGGTCTTTCGCTAGCTGCACCCTTGATACTCCCATCTTTGAGAGGGCCGAATGCAGGAACAGCAGCCTCCGGCACACGGAGTCCTCCGGAGTCGCTTCCCTTGTCTCGATATTGATCATGACCTTCTCGCTCTTCTTGGTGCTCTTCTTTATCAACTCGAAAGAAAGGTCGTATCCTTTTCTGTTGATGTAGTCTTCACAATAGCTGAGACGGCAGTCGTCAGCCTTGATCCAATGACCTACGGCTGCCCTGGTGACCTCAAGGGCACGCGCTACGTCCGCTGCCGTTTCGTGCATGGCGGCAAGGAAGTCAGTGAAGAATTCAAGTCGTCTTCCTGAGGGAATCTCTTTCTCAATCTCTTTTGACAGAGAGGGGGTGCTTTTCTTTACCATATCAGAGCTCTGGACGAAAATATAAAGTAAAAAATATTTTCGTTATGTAAAATTTATTCTATATTTGCAAAGATTAATTTCACATCTTCACAAATTTAATTTCGCCTTCATGGCAAATATAGTGAATTATGTGGAATTATTGATGTAGCGAAATTAAATTTTACAACACGGGCCTCCGGCCATTTGTCATTCCGGTATGTCGCAATATTCTGAATCAACCAAGAGGGCTCTGCTCTCGTGCCCAATCACAGATGTCCTTGCTGCTCTGGGCAAGCACGTCGACAAGCCCTCACGTCGGGGGTTCTACTTTTCGCCTCTCAGGGAGGAGAAGCATCCCTCTTTTCAGATAAATGCCACTGCGAATGTCTGGACCGACTGGGGAACCGGTGAGAAAGGGGGAGTGATAGATCTTATCTGCCGACTCAAGGCTTGCACCAGGTCCGAAGCCCTTGATTTCCTCGCCTCGATAGTACCTTCTGCCACTCTGCAATATGAAAATGTTCCCGCGAGAAATGTCCATGGTGACAGGTTTCTGGTCAAGGATGAAGCCGGTCCTCTGCGTTCCCCCGCACTTTTTCGCTATGCCGGTTCGCGAGGAATCCCTGCAGACCTTGTATCACGATTTTGTGAAGAAGTAAAATTTAATTTCGTTGGCTCAAACCTAAGGATGTTCTCCATTGGCTTCAGGAACAACTCCGGTGGATACGCTCTCAGGAACGCCATGAAGAGCCGCTGGTCCAAGGTGTCCATGGCACCGATGGACATCACCACCTTCGATTCATCGCTGATGCCGACCCCTGAACCGTCCTCCTCCTCGGTACTGGTTCTCGAAGGGTTCTTCGACTTCCTGTCCCTTCTGGTGATGGTACCCTCACCGGGAATGGATGTGTGCGTGTTGAACTCAGGCTCGATGCTTGGCGTGTCGAAGGCCTATCTCTCCGCACATGGGAAGGTCTACGGTCTTCTTGACAATGATGCCGCAGGGGATATATACATGGACCGTATGCGCAGGCTGCTCCCCGACTCGGAGTGTGTCGACTGCCGTGGCCGGTACTCTGAATACAATGACTTGAACGACCTTCTGCTTGGACGCAGCGGTGTCCGGAAACCCTCCGCCTTCTGATGGTCTCAAGATACACAATCACTATGAACTAATTAAAAGAAACAGCTATGACAGCAGAAGAGAGAAAGCTCACCAGTTGGGAGCGAAGCAGGCTGGATGCCATGCCATGGGCCAAGTGGCAGGAGAAATTCGGCATCTCGGAGAACGAGATCATAGAGAAGGGTCTCGGAAAGGATCTTGCCCAGGGGCGCTACACCTCCCTGGTCAGGGTATTCAGCAGTGGTGACGGAGTCCGTCAGGACGGTGATGCGTCCCTCAGGGCCTATCAGACGACGAAGGACGGAGAGTTCCAGCTCGAGGTCCAGGGTGTGAGGGAGTCACTCTACATCCGCAACGTCTTCGGAAAGGAGATCCCGGAGGAGATGCAAAAGGACCTCAGGGAGAGAGGCTCTGCCGGCCCGCTCGACATCAACGGCCGCCAGCAGTATCTGGCGGTCAACCCTAACACCCGTGCCGTGGTCGTATGCCCGGCATCATCCCTTGAGAACGAACTCTCAAGACGCAACGAGGTGTTCGGCCATACCCTTTCGGACGACGAGAAGGCGGTACTCGCCAAGGGCGGCGTCGTGAAGGATGTGGAGATGCTCTACAACGGCAAAACCAACAAGGGAGACATCCATTTCGATGCCTTCCGTCAGTGCCTCTGGTCGGTGGACAAGAACTTCGCGGAGAAGATAGGCATGAAGAAGGCCGAGACCAACGAGCAGTCGCAGGCTCAGACTGCCAAGAATGCGCAGAAGCAGGAGGAGTCCAACAAGAAGAGCAAGGGAGTCCATATGTAGGATGCCCGACATTAAGAATGCTTTCATTATGCGGGAGGGGGAGGATTGTTCCCTTCCCGCATTTCCTTTTAACAACCCTTCATTCAATATGGAAGACAGAGAATCGATAAGGAGTACGATCGATACGGGGAGTATCGTCGTGCGTGAGACGGTAAGTCCCAAATATCACGACAGGACGGTGATGAACGCTCGTGAGGCGGATCTGACCGTGGCCTTCGCCGTGGATTTCTCGACGGCAGGGGAGAAGCTCACCCGTGAAGCGGCGGGAGACAGGTATCTAGCCATCGGCCTGCCGGCAACACCTGAGGCCTGTCGCGATGCAGACTGCATAAGGGATGCCGCCCTTCTGCTCGCAAGACGAACCGAGGGGCAGGGCCCCGTCAGTCTGAACATAGCCGGAAACGGCCTTGACACCTTGATGAAGGCGGGTGTGTCGCAGGAGGATGCCGACCACTTCATCGCTGGGGTTCTCGGTGTGGCCATGTCTATGGGGATGAGCCTAGCCCAGGTTCTCTCGGGAGGACAGAGCGGAATAGACGAGTCGGGAGTGAAGGCAGCGGTGTCTTATGCCCAGAAGGTGAGGGTGACATGCCCCAGGGGATACCTGTTCAGGGACGGACGTGGTTTCCCCCACTGGAATAGGGACTCTTTTCTCGCGAGATTCAATGACATTCCCTACAGAAAAGTGCCGGAGACAGGGACGGATGTGAGGGAGCTGATGAATCCCCACGAACGTTCCGACCAGTCTCGGGATTACCGACCGTCACAGGACTCTCCTATGCTGGGAGCTGTTGCAGGTGATATCCTCGGAGCACCCTACAGGAAGGTGGATCTCTCCGGAGAAGGATTCGAGTTCTTCGCCCCCACGCGGACTTACTCCAGGGATGGTGTAAAGAACCACCATCCCCGTCCGACGGACAACAGCTGCCTCGCCGTCGCCGTGTCCAGCTGGCTGATGGATGATGGAGAGCACTCTCAGGAGAACCTGCGCCGAAGGATATCGGAGGTGACCGATCCGCACCGGGTAAGCTCGAATGCCGTGGCCGTTGCCTCGTCCGTCACGGGACTCTATGCCACCGGTCCGCTTGAGGCCGTAGAACTCTCCCGCACGGTCATACGTGCCTTCGGAAGGAACCCTGAGACGGAGAAGGGCGCGGAGGCTGCCGCATACGCCGTTTTTCTGGCCTCCCACGGCAGGAACCGCCATGAGATAGACTTCGCCATGGAGATGGACTACGGCATCGACGTGTCTGTCGCACGTGCGGGCATACATGCGGCTGAGCTGATGTCCCAGGGCGTGAAGGGGAACGTCCTCTCTAACGTCCTGCTGCAGGAGCACGGAGTGCGGTTGGGACAGGAGAGCGGCATCGTGGACGGTGAACAGGTTTATAAGCTGGAGGATATCCTTCCACATACATCTGAGATGCGGGAACAGTCGGTGTTGGTCAATGGGGAGCCCATCAAATGGATGGAACCGACTGGCCGTGCGGATACCCATTCTATGCACTCCCTTCCGCTGGCACTGGCCTGCCTGCAGGACAGTTTCACCTGGGAGGAGACCGTGAGGAAAGCCATCAGGGTAGGCGGTGACAGCCCCGCTGTCGCCTCCCTCGCGGGTGCGCTCTCGGCAGCTTACTTTGGTGGGGTGCCCGCAGGCATTGCCGACAGGTGCCGGACCCTGATGGGAAACGAGCTGTATGAGCCCATGATGCGTTTTGCGGAGAGGGACAGTATCAGGGAAGAGGTACAGAAAGAGCAGCGGACTCCGTTCATAGATGTGCATTATTTCTACGGAAGCCCCACCGCTGTTATCCGTAAGGGTGACAAGGATCTGCTGAAGGCAGCTGCTGATGCCGGAATCAATGTCGTCACAGGCAAGGAACTCTCACGGATGATGGATCAGGCACGGGAAGGGGAGAGGACTACTCGTCTCGACGGCCACTACGAAGGTATGCGGAGGCTCTATCTGACGGACAAGGGGCTTGTGAAGGTGACCGATGCGGATATCCCGGGTCTTCCGTCCCTTGAACAGAGGAAGAGAGCATCTCTGCTGTTCAATGACCTCTCGCACTGGTGCCGAGACGTCAGGCTCACTCTGGAGAGCAACTGTGGCATCAACGACCCAAGAAACCAGGCCCGGGGCGGCGCGTATCTCTTCCAGAGCGCCTATTACCCAAGGGTGATGAAGGACCGAATAGAGATCCGGGAGGGGGACCTGCTGGCTGGCGCCGTCAGTATTGACCAGAACACCGGGCTTTTGCGTATCCAGTTCAGCGGTGATTACCGGGACGGTGAGTACAGGGAAGCTGATTGGTGCCGTGAGAGGGTCTTCGAACCCTCTCGCATAGTGACACTGAGAAGTGCCGATCTGCCCGGAGACTGGCGGCAGGAACTGGGTAGGGAGGGTGTCAGTTTCTCCCGTGAGGAACTGCAGTCCCTCGGGAGGCTCCAGCGCAACAGTTCAAGCTACACGGAAGACATTGACGGGATCAAGGAATCCATAGCCAGGTTCGTGCTCGATGCGGGAGTTGGAGTGGATGATACGGATAGGGTACTGAACTACGACCGTGCGAACCGTGATGTGGCGGAGTTGTGCGCTAACATGTCGAAGGTCATAAGCAACATGGACCATTCCCCTGAGGTTTCCATGCGCAGGCCACAGGGGGATGATATGTTCAATGCGCTGTCAGCTGTCAATGAGGGTTACAGGGTGGTGAGAAAGGACGGCCTGTATAACCTTGAAGACCGAAAGGGTGGACTGCTGCTGCATAAATGGTATCCGGAGGTCACTCCGTTTGCAGAGGGGTTCGCAAGGGTAAGGATGGCGGACGGTCTGTGGAACTACGTGGACCATGAGGGAGTGGCACTCCTTCATAACGGCGTCCAGAAGGCTCAGGCGTTCTCCGAAGGACTTGCCGCCGTATGCAAGGACGGCAGGTGGAACTACATCCGCAAGGATGGGTACACCATAGGAAGGCGTTGGTTCGAGGATGCCGGTCCGTTTGTTGACGGCAAGGCGACGGTGCAGTATGAAGGCCGTCAGACACGGATAGACCGTGAGGGACGGCTCCAGAATGAAAAGAAGAACAACAGGGGATTGGGTATATGATCGCAACTTTATTAATAGCCGCAGCTTATGCGCTGCCGGCGCTTCTGGCAAGGAAAAGGAAGATAGGGACAGGCAAAGCCGTTCTGATGAGCATACTGCTGTCTCCGTTCATAGCGCTGCCGCTGGTCCTTGCGTCAAAGAAGCGGCCAGCGGAAGCAGGCGGTTCCGGCACGGCAAGGGAATTGGATGACCCAAAGAAATCCGTCCGGGAAAAGACCGGGGAGGATATGAATGGATACGGATACAAGGAGGGTGGGAGAATCATTAGCGACTCCATCATCCTTTCCGAAGCCAAAGACAATGTTTCTCTAGGGCAGAAGGTGCCTCCGGAGAGGCGCCATAGCGTTTCGCCTGCCGGAGAGTCAAAGAGCAGGTCGGTGCATCTGTAATCGTCAGTTTGGAATTCATTCCTCCTCACCGACACCTTTTATCCGACTGAGGTCATGGGGGAACGGGAGTTTCTCGTTCTCAGTCACGATAATGTTCCAAACCTCCTGCTTGATCTTCTCGAAGTTCTCGCGAACCATCCTGTTGACGTTCTCCTGGCATTTATCACTGCTAGCCTTTCGGATGATCTCCTCAGCTTCGTCGCGTGACAGAGCTTTGAACTCCTGGTCAATCTCTTCCTTCAGGTCTTCCGATGAAGGGAACCTTCCCATGGCGTGTTCCCTGTCCATGAGACGTCGCTTGATGTCCTGACGGATGACCTGTTCTCCAAGCCTGCGGACATTGTTCTCGATGTCAGCGTCACCAAAGTCCGTCATCATAGGCAGCGGCAGCTTCTCCTCCTGCTTCCTGCGGTACCTGTCCATATCTATCTGAATCTCCCCGCAGAAGAGCTTCCTTTCGATCTTGGTGGTGTTGTTGTCCGCCACTTTGCCAAGAAAGACACCCTGTGAGAGAGTCTCTATGCGGGATACGGGCATGATGTCCTCCTGATGGTATGACGTGTTGGTCGACTCGGAGTCCGAACCGGTGGTCTCGCTCTGCTGCTCGCGGAACTCCTTTCCGAAGGACTTGCTCAGGTCTTCGGCTGTCTTGCCGTTGACCTGGCCCGCGAAGATGTTGCCGACGGTGTTGAAGATGACATCGGCCTCCTTCTGCGTATAGTCTCTAACGAGCTGGCTCTTGTCCTGGGCTCCGAGGACTATGGCCACCTTGTTGCTTCGCGCCGTGGCAATGAGGTTGTCCAGACCTTTTATGAAGATGGTAGGAAGCTCGTCTAGAAGGACCCCGCAGGGACGCTTCCCTTTGTGGTTGATGAGCTTGAACATCCTTGAGGTATACAGCGCCAGCGTCGTTCCGTAGATAGCCTGATAGTCCGGGTTGTTGCCAACGCAAAGAATCATCGGATGGTCGGGGTTGTTGATGTCCAGAGGGAAGTCGTCTCCGGAGAGCACCCAGTAGAGTTCTGGAGACGCGAACTTGTTCAGCGGTATCTGAGCCGATGCGATCTGACCCTGAAGCTGGTCCTGCGCTCCCTTGTTAAGGGCGTTTGCGAACGGGCGGATCTTGACCTCGATGTCGGTGTACTGCTGGAGGATGTCGAAGACAACCTCATGGTCCTGTCCCATAAGTTCTATAAGATGCGGGAAGGTGCAGTAGCGTCCGTCCTCATAGATGCGCAGGAACCAGATAAGGCTGTCAATGTAGACCTTCGCGGACATGGAGAAGAAGTCCTCCTTCTCAGCTATGCTCGGGTTGACGTTCTTCATGATGATGTCCGCCACCTCGGCCGATGCAGCCTGGTCGGTAATGTACCTGCGGTGCAGGGGATTGCAGCGGTTGGAGTACCTCGGGTCGTTGAAGTTGATGATGTGGAACTCAGGCGTCTTGGGGTACTTGTCTGTGTTCCGGATGAGCTCGTTGTAGACGACCTCGGTAAGGTCCGGGTACTTGTAGTCATATACGAACATCGTGTAACCCTTGGAAATCATCTGCTCGATGAACGGGTTGTACACGGAAAAGGACTTACCCGAGCCCGGTGTTCCGAGAATCATCGTAGCCCTGAACGGGTTCACCACGTTGATCCACCCATTATGCATCTTTCCTTTGTACTGGTAGCGTGTCGGTATGTTTATGGAGTCATCGGTCTCGATCTTGTCTTCGCACTGTTCGAATGTCTCGTTCACGTCATTGAGGGTATCCCAGTTGAGTTTCATATGCCTTCCGATCATTGTCGCTGCGAAGGCGCACAGGATGTACCCCGTGATGGTGAGTACGGTGTAGAGAATCCCCAAGACAGGAGGAAAGGCAAAGAGAAAGAGCCCCGCCCCTCCGGTTATGCCGACCGTTCTCCAGTCGGCCGCCTTTCCCTTTCCTGAGCGTACCAGGCTGCTCATTATGATGAAGAATAGACTCACCGTCTTCGTGATCAGATATGACGAAAAGATGCCGTCACTTCGGAGTGACAGCATGATCTTGTCGGAGATCCCCGACCGCAGGCCCAGGTGCAGGAAGACGGGGTACTCGTAGTAGTATATGTTGACCAGAAGCACGAAGACGCTCATGAGCACCATGCTCATGAAGAACGGCTCATACTCTTCCTTCCTCATGGATCAGGACTTCTTGTCTTCCAGCCAGTTGTTCAAGCTATAGTACTTGAGACCGTTCTTCAGCCGGTTGAACTGCTTCTTCTTGTCAATCACCTTATGCCAGTGGTCATCGGCAAGCTCCTCAGGCCTGTCGGAGATGGCCGCAAGTTCTGCTGTGAGGTCGGAGAGGAAGGCATAGACCGCCTGAAGGTCATCCTCTCCGATTTCCTCCACAAGTTTCAGTGCCAGGTTATCCGCGCTGTAGAGCGTCTCTTCCATGTTGATGAGACAGCCCCTGCATGAGCCGTCGCTTTCGCTTAGATTGATAGACAGTATCTTTTTCATATGTTTTCAGTTTTTGTGAATGAATAATCCCTCAGGTCGTCCTCCTGTCTGCCGCTGGCGCACTGGCCGTTCACATCATACAGGCGTATGTTCTCCTCCCCGTCGGGATTGGTGGATATCATCATATAAGGGTGCGAGCTGTTGGCAATCGGCTTCCCGAATCTCAGGGTGTTTCCGGCACCGTCAGTGAACGAAAGCATTTTCTTCTTTGTTCTGCTGATGAGATGCTGCCCGTAGAGCTTCTTCAGATCCATCTGCTTCCTCAGGTCATCGATCCTGACCAGCACGGGATAGGGGCCGTTGCCGCGCATCTTCTCCAGGATGAGCTGCTCGACTTCGGTCTGTGCAAGGTTGCCATTCTCGTCAGCTATGGCAAGGTACGGATTGCCGGACTCGTCGTCACGGCAGAAGAAAAGATTGAATTCTTGTATCATCGCGTCATGTGTTTTTTAGATTTTCAAACCCTTGCGTCTTTTCTGTTTCTTCCGGATATCCCTCTCCCGGGAAACACCGTCTCCCTCCAGGAAGGATTCCGCAACTCTCGCAGCGACTTTTTCGGAGACATCCTTTTCGGGTTCCTTTTCCTCTGGCATATTATTCACTACAACGTCCCGGGACTTGTCTTTTGCCCGACTGTTCCAATGTCCTGCCTCCTCGGCATTCCGGAAGAGTCCCGCACTTATCTCCGGCCCTAACTCCGAGCCTTTGAAGACGCATTTCCCCTTGTGGTCGATGAAGGTCACTCCGAATATCTCCCCGGAAGGATTCCGTGAGAATGCGGCAGAGATCTCCTTCTTTTCCAACATCCTCTCGAAGTGTAGCTGTGAGGTGGAATAGCCAAGGCAACTGAGAACGGTGCTCCTGATTCTTCCACGTTCCTGATGCTTTGCCGGCAGTTCACGTTTCCCCTCCTCCAGCCTGCGTCCGAGTTCATCCTTCAGGTTGAATCCCAGGTCTCCGGCATTGAGCGGGCGCCCTACCGGCTTTCCCTTCCGGTCCAGCCCCTGCAGCATCATACGTTCACCAGAGGGCGTTTCATTCCGGATGATACGGACTCCATACCGTGCCAGTAGAAGCTCGAATTGCTTCTCCGTGGAGAAACTGTATGACAGGCAACCACGTGTGATGGCTTCCATCTGCAATGCCCTGTTGCCGGCATCGGGATTGAAACGCAGAATGAGGTCCGGTGTTTTCTCTTCTTTCCTCCCGGTCTCCTTGCCGATCACGAATCCGTACCTGGGCCCCAGCTCCTTCATGATGGCCTGGAGCTTTCGTCTCTCGTGCGAGTCGCTTATGACCCTTCCGTCTCGGTCGACCCTCACGGATACCAGGTGGAAGTGTTCCCGGTCTGTGTCCTGGTGGCGATAGACGATGAACGGCTGGTTCCCGTATCCAAGTCTGGACATCACCTCCGATGAGAGTTTCATCACGGTTCCGTCGTCCATCCTTTCCCCTGCTCCGGGGTTGATGCTCATATGGAAGGCCATGTTCCTCGTCTTTGCAGAGACGGCCGGGTTGTTCTCGTACTCATCGAAGGTCCGCAGGACTGTGGCGATGGAATCCCCATCCATGTTGCTCACCCCCACAACCATCGCCGTTCCCTGCGCTACCTTTATTTCGTTGTACCCGACCGGGGTGCGGCATGTGGCAGCTCCCCGCTGTATCTTAATGACCACTATAGCCCGAAGTCAATGAAAAGGGGTGCTATTGTCGTTCAAGCGTTGGCGCGCTGCTGCCCGTAGAGTTCGAGATCTCTGGCGAAGACATTGATGTTGACGAAGGACTTGCCGTCCTTGTCGATGGTCTCTATGGTCAGCTTCCCGGAGACTATGACACCCTGTCCTTTCTTGAGGTAGTCCATGACTCCTGTCTTGGAGGCTGTTACGTCATAGTAGGTGGTGTTCTTCTCTCCCTTCCTGATATCGTTAACCGCTACTCGGAAGGACATGTACTCCTTTCCGCTCTGATCATTGAAAAGTCTGGCATCCGAGATGAGATTGCCACTGATGGTGATGTTCTGCATATCTTTTAGTTTTAATTGTGAAACTCATTTCTGCCGGGTGCTTGTCCTTATCCTGTTGTGCCCGATTCCGAAGTAGTCCATCAGTTTGTGGATCTTGTCGGTCATCTCCAGAGTCAGATCCATCAGTCCGAGCTGGTTCCTCTGGGTCTCCTTGACGGTGACGCATGGGTTGCCGTTACGGTCGGTCATCAGGATGGCCTTGTTGTACGAAGCAACGAACTGGTTGTAGAGGACGCCGATTCTCCTGAACTCGGAGGAGAGCTGTTCAATGGATGAGACTGCCTCCTGGGAGATGGAGGTCTTCTTCATCTGTTTCTTGTCCCTGCTTGTGATTATGAACCTCAGGTAAGGGGACAGTTTGGTGTAGCCGCGGGATCCCGCCTCGGCTATCAGTTCCGCAAGAAGGTCGTCATCGATCCTCACGTGGACTATGTGGCTCAGTCTGTCAGTCATGTCTTTCCCCTTTACTTCTGGATTCCCGACTCCGGAGAGGAATCGCCCTCCGTCAGGAGTACAAGATGGATTGTAACCGAATGTGTTACAAATCCACATCTTGCCTGAATGCAATTCACCATCCTTTGTCCTCAATAAAATAAGTTTTACAAATATCTAATTAAAATTTACAATTAGCAAATTTTACTATCTTTGTGCTATCATTTTAATAAGTTTTATAGAAACTATAAATGTTATGATTCTTATAGGTTTTATAAACTTTATAAATCTTATGAACCCTATGTTTTTTATAAATTCTATCACATGTCTATGGAAGAAGAGAAAATGCCTTTATGGAAGAGGCTTGCCATGGAAAAAGGACTCATTCAGGATGGTGCAGACCAACCCCAGGAGTTAAGGAATGATTCCGAAAAAAGGGAAGAAGATAACGGTGGTGATGGAGACTCCGGTAGTCCGTCAACTGGTGCCTCAAGACGCTTCACCTCTGTAAGGGTATATGCGGACTCTCTGCCGCTTCTCAGAAGGTATGCGACCTTTTCGGGGAACGACCAGGCCAGGAGTTATGCAGAAATACTTGATGCTCTGCTCGGAGATTGGGAGAAATCCTATGAGGTTGTCAATGAGTTGCTGGAGCGCAAAAGGAGGGAACTTGTCAAGCGGAACAATGGGTAATTGCCAATGACATATTAACTTTGCAGTCGGATTAAATTATTCCCTGCTATGGACTGCAACAACGATTATTTAATATATTCTGACGCTGAGGCGATGTTTTCCGTTGGAAAGCGTTTCCTTGATGGAGACTGCCTTGAGAAGGATTTGGTCAAGGCGAGGGACCTTCTCTCCCGTGCTGCTTCCCTTGGACACATACGGGCACAGGAACTGCTCCGTACGATGGAGGAGACTCCGTCTGAGGGTGCTCCTGAATCTCAGGTCTGGAACGATATGATCTCCGGACGGGAGTACGATGCGACTCATCCTTATCTTCTGGAGAAGCTCAATGCCACCAAGGACAGGATCTGGGAGTACAACAAACTGCGTCCTTCGATGCTTAAGGAACGGAACGAACTGCTCCGGGGACTCCTTGGACAAAGTGATGAGGACACATTCATAAACCAGCCGTTCTACTGCGATTACGGCTGCAACATCCGCGTGGGCAGACGTTTCTTCGCAAACTTCAACTTCACGGTGCTGGACGAGGCCCCGGTGACTGTCGGTAACGACTGCTTCATAGGTCCGAACGTCAGCATCTATACGGCCTGCCACAGCACTGACCCCGTCGAGAGGAACTCCCGCAGGGAATGGGCGAAGCCAGTGACCATAGGAGACAACGTCTGGATAGGCGGCTCCGTGACCATCCTTCCCGGGGTTACCATCGGAAGCAATGTGACCATAGGAGCCGGGAGCGTCGTGGTGAAAGATATCCCGGACGGCAGCGTTGCCGTGGGTAATCCTTGCCGGGTGCTGAAAATGTTGTAGCAGCCTATATGGGTCATCGCATAGACGTGGAGGGGATTCGAACCGTCATGCGCTGCGGACCGAGGATGTTTCTACATCAGTATTTGGAGGAAGGGGGTATCTTGTGTCAAGATGACTGTTCAGTTCTTATCAGGTGTCCTTCCTGAACTGCAGCGAATGTTGCCAGCAGGCTTACCAGGATGATGTATGGGACCTTGATGACTTCCCAAAGGACAATCATCGGCAGGAGGAACAGCAGAATGCCTATGGCTTTGTTCGCAGGTGTATGCTTTGCGACGAAGCCCTTTTTCATTGCAAGGCCGGAGATGACGTTCACGACCTTGATGAAGGCAATTATGCCTATCCAGATCCACAGCCATCGGCCAACATTGATAGCTGGGATGAACAGTACCATCCACACTGCGACGAAGACGATGTCTGCAAGGGTGTCCAGCCTCTCACCAAGACGGCTCACTGTTCCCGTCAGGCGGGCAACCGCTCCGTCAAGAATGTCGGAGAGACCGCACAGCAGGTACAGGGTCCAGAAGATGGCAGGGGAGGACTGCACGAACGGCAGAGCCACGGCCATCGGAATCCTGGACAGGGTGATGATATTGGGGATATGAAGTTTCATCTGATTGACCCGTTACGTCAGTCTTTCAGCCTTCATCGCACCAGTCTATCTCGGAGCGAAGTACGAACCAATCTCCTTTCTTTACAGAGATGTAATTGCCTAGGGCTCCGTTCACTATATACTCCTTCAGGTTATCTCCCGGTTTCTGAGGGTCGTCATATACCGGGCCTTCATCGTTCAGGACCTTTGCGGCATCAAGCAGCGGGAGACGGTCAAGACCATTGCGGTCCATGTAATGGTCGAGACACCTGACAACATCATATTCGATGGTGGAGAGCCTGCGGCACAGTTCATGGGCCTGCTCAAGGGAGAACTCGTAACCTGCATCGTTGCTAAGGCAGAAGTTCTTCCGGTACATATCGTCAAGCGAGAGCCCGTTATAGCTACTCTCGGCATCATGGCACTCGAATGTCCCTGCCATGAAGTCGCACTCAACCTCACCCTCGTCGGTTTCGAAGTGGTATTCGAATTCGTTGACAGGATACTTGAACGGGTCCACATCGTATGTCGGCGGAAGGGTCCTTCTCTCGCGGAGGATGTTGTTCACCATGGCGTGAGCTTCAGGATCGAAGGTGTCCACATTGTCCATCCACCGGCGAAGGATCTGCTCGAAGGAAACCTTCTCCGGGATGGGGTACCCCTCGGAATCCTTGGTTCTGGACTGCAGAAATCCGTAGACATCCCTGTACAGTTTCAGTTCATCGATGATGTCAACTGGCAGCTGTATTGCCTTGAAGACGGTTGCACGGCCATTACCTTTCTTGCCCCTCTTCTTTGTCAAGAAATTGAAATTGTTTCCCATAATGATAGTGTATAATACTCTATGCAAATATAGGAAAATTTCTTAACTTAGAGTAATACACACTAAAAATTCATGGAGTTTTCTATTCAAGCTCGCCTTCGTTATTTAGCATTTCATCCGTGTCCATAATGTCGACCACAGTGTCCTCCTCTTCATTGAAAAGGAGAATGACACAATCGAACATGCCGTCATCATCCGGGTCTCCGTAGGCACCGATTCCCCATCTCTTTCCTTCATGCTCCTGGTCCGCCTCATTGATTGTGTCATCCACGAGGTAGTAGGTTTCTCCTTCGAAATCATAGGTGTCCCAATAGAAGTCATCAATTATAGGGAAGGCTACAGTAGGATAGTAGTCAAATTCGATGAAGTCAACTAGAAATACAACAAAACTGTATAATATATTATACAATTATTAATTCAATGATTCGTTAATTATTTAACAATTATATAATTTTCAATTACTTACGCATACAATAGCCCGTTTCCGGGTAGCTTTACAGCACCTCGCAGACGGCATAGAACAAAGCCGAAAAAAGTGT
>JAEDEB010000035.1 GCA_016293535.1 Bacteroidales bacterium
TGTATACGCAAGTAATTGAAAACTATTTAATTGTTAAATTTTTAACGAAGTATTGATTAATGACACATAATTATGAACAGACACTACCAATTCATTCTTGCTGCGGCAGTTGCTCTTCTTGCTGCGGGCTGCAATCCTGAAGGACCGGAAGGAAGCGGCAACGGTGACCAGACGGAAACCATTTCTTTCAAGATTCTTTCTGCGGAGACTGTGGACGGGATATCTTCCGACTGGACCGACGGAGCCGAGGTTTCGGTGTTCGACGGTTTCAGCGGCACAAAGACCCAGACCAATGTTCTTTACACGATTTCTGCTGCCGACGGTACAAAGGCTGACCTGACAACCAAGGTCAAGAAAGTCCAGAAGCAGGATACCTATGTGGCTCTCTACCCTTATGCGAGCAGCAGCAGCTATTCCAAGGCTGACGGAACCCTGCGCATGACCTTGCCTTCTCTGCAGAATCATGCTCCTGATGGCGTTGCTCCAGGAGCTCTTCCTCTCATTGCGACATCATCGAACAATGACCTCGCTTTCAGGCAGCTCTGTGGAGTGTTCCGCATCTCGCTGACCGGAGAAGTCTCCATCGAGAGCATAGAGATTGACGCCGAAAGTGTCAGTGGACAGGCGACTGTGGATGTTGCCACTGGGGAACTCACGATGGATGCGGAGGCTTCAAGGAACATCACCTACAGCTGCGGTTCCCCTGTGGCCCTCAGCGCGGAACCTACCGTGTTCAATATCGTGCTGCCTCCTGCAGAATATGCGGAGATTTACTACACGGTATATGCTTCGGACGGTACCAAACTCGAGTGCTGTGACGAGAATGTCACTATCGCTGCAGGACAGGTGAAAGATGCCGCGACGACTGTATATGACGCCAAGTTCGGCGGAATGATGACCGACCTTTCAGACGAGGGATATGCAAACTGCTACATAGTTTCCAATCCTGGCAAGTACAGTTTCGACTGCGTCATTCCTGATGATGTCAAGACCGTGGTGAAGGGAAGTTCTGCACGCTGGCTCTGGGCTACTTCGGGGCTATGGACGTCTCAGGCAGAGGCTGATGCTTCCAAGATGATTACCGAGGTGGGTTACGATGCCGAACATGACAGGATAGTCTTCACTGTGCCGGACGGAATGATTTATGGCAATGTGGTAGTTGCGCTTATGAAGCAATATGAAGTGACCATTCCTGCCGATGAGGATGCGGGTACTACTGACATTACCGAAAACAGGGAATGCATAGAATATACCTGGCATCTGTGGTTCACTCCGCGTGTCTCCACTGTGAATGTCGGAGGTGTGGCATTCATGGACAGGAATCTCGGCGCGGGAGGAGTATTCGACCCTCGCTCCACTACCTGTGACAACTGCCGCGGTCTTTCCTATCAGTGGGACCGCAAGGATCCGTTCCCGGGCCCGAAGACAGGTTATAAGGTGGAGACAGATATCAGTTTTGAACCTGGAGTCACTACCTTCTACTGCGTAAACAACGAAACCATGGTCGACAGGTGGCTCAACAATGCCGTAGGCCGTCCTGGCCTTCCAAGCGGCGCCGCTGACCCGCAACTCGCTTTCAACTGCCAGGTTCCTCATTTCTCCGATTATTCGGGAAGGGTAATACCTCTTCTTTTCCAGGACAATTCTGCAACAGACGTCGTCAAGGCCTACTCCCAGATTCCTTTCACTTTCCTCGCAGGAGGTACCAACCACCCTGCCAGCAGCGGTGGAACAATCAAGTCATGGAATGACGTAGCCAATCCTTGTCCTTATGGATACCACATTCCGAGCCAGGAGGAGGCAAGTGTGCTGATGAACTCTGAGACAGTGACCGTAGCAATTGACCAGGTTGTACCTGAGACGGAAGGAGAGATGATAAATACAGCTACCACCGTATTCAACGGCAGTCTCAACTTCCCTCATACCGGCTATCGCGGATATGCCACCGGCCCGACTAGGGCTCTCATTGCAAAGGCCGGACTCGATGGCAGGTACATACTCAAGGAGACAACATCTTCAAATGTCAACCACGCCTCCTGGATTGTGATAGGCAGCGGACCGGAGGAAAGCAACCTTTGCTCAATAAGTGATTACAACCGTCTCCACGGCGGATATGTTCGTTGCGTCAGGAACTGATAGAAGTGGACAGATTTCTAAGAACCATACTCATAGCCCTTTCGGCCCTTCCGCTGATGTTCTGTTCGGCGGAGGGGCAGGGGGTTCCTGCCATCGAGGACAGAGAGGTATATCTCAGCAAGGAAGAACTCGAATTCACTGCGGAAGGCGGGTCTGTCACCATACATGTCACATCGGAATTCCCGTGGGAAGTCATTGTTTATGACGGAGAAGGCTGGGTGGACGTGAGTCCTGTGACAAGCTCTGACGAGAGTGAGACAACTGATGTTGCCATCAAGGTCTCCTCAAACAAGGGCTATGAGTCCCGCGCGGCGGAGGTGGTGTTCTCGTCCGAATACAAGGACGGAGTACTTGCCGTAACCCAGTCGGCCCTTCCTCTGCCTGATGAGTGTTGCCAGCTTTCCTCGACCGAGGCTCATTTCAATGCGGACCGCAACGACCGCTATCCTTTCTTTGTGACGACTTACAACGAGGATGTGCTTGTCAGCTGCGATGCCGACTGGCTGGTGATTGAGGGTGCCGAACAGGGGTTCATTCCAGCCCTGACGGAGAATGCACGCATCGTGGTCGGGCCGAAAACACCGAACACGGCTTTCAGCAAACTTGAAGCGAATCTGAGCTTCAGGGGAAAGGATTCCGGCAAAAAGGTAACTGCGACAGTCACTCAGGACGCGGCCAGAGTCTGCTACGGATTCCCGGCACGCTGGGAGTATCTTTCCTCTGATACAGCTGAATGGCCAAAGCTCAAACTTGCCTATGCCAATGCCGGCAGCGGCAAGGGTGCAGCCTATTTCCACGTCGTGAATGTCGGGGGTTCCGAACCGTCATACTCTTCGAATTTCAGCGGGCCTGCCTATGGAAACATGGGCAAGGATGACTATGTGGAGTACTGCGTACCTGTTACCAGCCTCGAAGCCGGAACCCGCATCGACTTCTACACCAGTGTTGAGGCTACGGGCGACTATTCTCCGAAATATTGGATTTTCGAATATTGGGATGAAGGACGCTGGAACAAAGTGCCGGATCAGAACGGGGATTTGAAGACTGCGGATGACGGGACTGTCTACTCATATTATATGAAGCATTTCGACAGCTACCAGATACGCTCATTCCTCCAGAGTTTCACCCTCAAGGACAAGGTGGAGAACGATTATGTCCGTATGAGATGCCGTGTTGCCGGGAATACGAAAGCCTATCCTTCCGGATATGTATTCATGAGGCAGATGTACCTGATTGGCTGCGTGATAGAGGCCCATCAGCCATCCTCCTCGCCGGCTGTCAGGGACATCTCCAAACTGGGTGTGCTCGGAAATTCGTTCACCTATTGCTACAGCACCTTCTGGATGCTCAAGTCCATAGCCCGCTCGCAGGGCCACGAACTCGTTGTCCGCGCGAATATCAAGGGCTCCCAGACCTTCGGGAACCATCTCTCCCTCGAGTATTCGAGAAACGTATATGAGGAGGATGGCTACGACTATGTGCTGATTCAGGACCAGAGTACCCAGGCTGCAGTTTACATGAGCGACCCTTCAGCCCATGCCGACATCGCGGAAAACACCCAGGCGCTGGCCTCCAAGTTCAAGGAGAAATCCCCGGATGCGAAGGTCATACTCGAAGCAACATGGTCGTATCCGATGACGGACAACAGTTTCGCCGGGTACAATTCTTATGAAGAGTTTGACCGTCTTCTTCAGACAGGTACGGACGCAATCGCTGCGAAATCCCCTGCCGTGGATATGGTTTCCCCTATAGGAAAGGCATTTGCGGCTGCGAGGGAACAGGGAATCAATATGTACCGTACTTCCGACAAGAAACATCAGAGTCGTGAGGGTGCATATCTCAAGTCCTGTGTCAATTACCTTATGATTTTCGGAGAACCGTTCTCCGGCGAGGTCGAGAACTGCGGTGTCAGCGACGCTGTAGCCGCAAAGCTCCGTGCCATCGCGGAAGCGGCAGTCCTTTCAGAATGAATATAATTGATTTTCAATTACTAACCACATAATCAGCATGAATCTCAGACTAACCATTCCATTTCTCGCTGCCCTTGCCGCTATCGTGTCCTGTGACAAAGGACTTGAAAGCGACGGACCTTCAGGCCCGGCAGTCTCGGGACAGTCTTTCAGGGCTGTCACGGAAGTTCCGGTTCCGGCAGGCTCCACCAAGGCATTCGATCCTGCCGTCAAGGCATTCCGCTTCGAAATTGGAGATGAAATTGCCGTTTCCGACGGTACCGTCACCTCCATCTTTGTGGCAACATCCCTGACTGACTCGGACGTGAGTTTTACTCTCAAGGCGGGCGAGACTGCCCTCGCCGACGAAGGCGTGACCTACAAGGCCTACTATCCCGCATCCATCGCCCCTGGCCTCAGCGGCGTCGCCGGCCAGTCCGGCTGCTATATGATGCAGCAGCAGGTGAACTCGAACGGTGACATTCCTGACGGGAAGACTGTCAACTATTCAGAATCCAGATACGAATCAAACCCGATGTACGCAGAGTCGTCGACCAAGGATCTTCAGTTCAAGAATCTCTGCGCGCTTCTTTGTGTCACTCTCGCCCAGCCTGAAGGTACTGACAACGCTATATCCCAACTTATCTTCCAATGTCCCGGAACGCCTATGTTCGGTCCTTTCGAGGAGAGAGAAGGTGTGATGACAATAAGTTCGTCCGGTCCTGATTATGGCAGAATTGCCACAAAGAACTCCAATGCGAAATATATTTCCGCTTCGAACAAATATTACATCGCCATTCCTCAAGGCACTTACTCGGCGGCAGAGTTCATCGTTCAGAACAACAAGCGCATGAAACAGCACTATTTCATGAAGGAGGGAAGCAGCCTTACGGTCGAAAGGAACAAGATATACAATATTACCCTACAGGTAGATGACCTCCGCTATGACCTTACTGACGGTGATGCCATACTCGGAATATCCAGTCTCGGTACCTATTCTCCGTCAAACTGTTACCTCATTCATGCCATAAGCGGTGGCAAATATTGCTTCAAGGCGACGCGAGGACCGGTCGACGAGCCTCTTGAGGGCGTGGCAAGTGTGGAGGTTCTTTGGAGGGCGCAGATTTCCAAGACCATGACTGCTGAACAGGTCGTTATGGATGATGGACTGGAGTACAGGAACGGTTACGTATATTTTACCACGTCCAACAATCAGGGAAATGCATTGATAGGAGCACGCGATGCTGAAGGAAAACTTTTGTGGAGCTGGCACATCTGGCTTCTGAATTCCAGCGACGAACCGTCAGTTCAGACATATCCCAACGGCTCTGTCGTGCTTGACAGAAATGTCGGCGCCATTGCAGGAAATTTCGATGAAGGAGATAATACCAACTACCATAACGGCCTCTATTACCAGTATGGAAGGAAGGAGCCTTTCCCTACAAGGACCGGCAGCACGACTGCAGTATCTCCTTGGTCCGGAACGACCACCCTTGAAAGAACTGTCGTTACGGAACAAGTCACGATAGAGGATGCCATTCAGAACCCTGGAAAATTGTATTGCATTGAGGCTGATTGGACAAGTGACCCTGCTGCAAGCTGGGATACTCAGGACAAATCCATCTACGACCCGTGCCCTTCCGGATACAGGGTCTGGACAAAGGCTTGCTGGGCAAACTACTCCATTGATGACGTTACAGTTGTGTCAGGTGCTACGATTAGCAGCAAAGCCACAAATGCCGGATATACTTTGAATCTGCCGGAATCGGTAGCTTATTATCCAGTAACGGGATATACAAAGTGGAATGACGGTAAACTTACAAAACCGACCCTTTTGTTCCGCTCATGGACAAGGGAAAACAAATCCTATCTGTATATTACACATGATACCGATTTGAAGCTCGTTTCTATGGGGGCAGCCGTAAACACCTATTCGACATACGCGCAGACTGTCCGCTGCGAAAGAATACAGTAATGATGTTTGATGATAATTTGACAGACAGAATTATGAATACTGATTATATTGCACCGGAAGTCTTTGTATGTCTGATTCAGCCGGAGAGTATTATCTGCCTTTCCGGTACAGAATCCGCGGGCCCGACCGAGACATACGGAGACGGTGAAGACATTGACAACCTCTTCTGATGGGCAGGCTCACTTCCATAATCCTTGCAGCCTCTGCAGCAACCTCTGCAGCAGCCCGTGCGGCTGCATTCTTTGCAGCGGCTGTCCTTGCGGCAGCAGCAGTCGGTTGTACCGAGAAACCTGGTCCTGACCCTGAACCTCAGCCGGATGTCCTCGACCCTATAGTGTCGTCTCTTTCATTCGGATGGGTGCCCGGAGACCGGATCAGCGTATTCAACGGACTTGGACCGGCGAACGCCAGATACGGGTGCATATCCGCAGACGGCGTTGCAATCTTCGGATTTCTCGATGAAGAGGATGCAGGCAACGGAGAAGAGCCTTCCAGCAGTGCGACGGAAGTGGATGCAGCCAAGGACCCGTGCCTGGCTGCATACCCTTTCGACGCCTCATACCTTTACAGTGATTCCGATTTTTCCGTATCCTACACAATCCCTGCAAGTCTGGAATGGACAGGGAAGGGAATCCGCCGCGAGGAGATGCGCCTTTTCGGCCGCGTTGAGGGCGGAGTCCTGTCCGTTGCGCCGGTCTCCGGCATTCTGGGCCTGTCGATGACCGGGAATATGAGGATATGCACCCTGACCCTTTCGGCTGAAGTTCCGCTGTCGGGTACGGCTGTGGTTGCGGTCGGGGAAGATGGACCTGTCCTTGGATGGACAGGGAAGAGTTCCAAATCGTTGACGGTCAATTTCGACGGCGGTCACGAACTCGACGAAAATTCGGCGACGGAACTGGGTATCATCGTCCCCGCCGGTCGGTACGGGTCACTTTCCCTGCTCGCCACCGATGCGGATGGAAAAGAATATTCGTGTGCATTGGAAAATGTCGCAATTGCGGCTGGAGAATCTCTGCTCAAGGATGTAAAGTTCGAGGCGGAAGAACCGATTTTCGAACCATGGCCGGAGAGCGGGATGGAATCGAAGACATATATAACCAACGGAGTCATACAGATAGGTGTGGATATGTCTCGCGGCGGTTGCATATTCCATTTCTCTGACGCTTCGCGCAAGAAGAATGTTCTGAACCATTATGACAACGGCCGCTTCGTCCAGCAGTCCTTCTATGGGGATGAGGACGGCAGCCTATGGGCCGGAAACAGCTGGTGCTACAATCCCGTGCAGGGCGGCGGCTACCTCAGCAGATATCCTGCGCGCATAGTTTCCTCCGAGGTGGAGCAATCCTCGCTCAGTTGCGTGTCAGTCCCATACCATTGGGCGAATTGTGTCGAGCTTTCGGAATGTCTTATGACTGAGTCGATTGCCCTTGAAGGTCCGGTCGCTCACATTCGCTATACCTTCAAATACGACGGCACCGTTTCCCATGCCTCGCGCCATCAGGAGCTGCCGGCTGTATTCTGCAATTGGGAGTATTCGGAACTCCATTACTATAACGGTGCATACCCTTGGCAGGGGCAGGCCTTGAGCTCGCTGACACCGGACAACCGCCTGACCACAGGTGTCAACCAGTATCTCGAGCGCAATTCGTGGACAGAGAGATGGGCGGCGTATACCGATGCCGACGGCTACGGAATCGGTGTATATTCCCCTTCGTCCACCCTTGCTACCTTCTACAGAACAGGATATGGACCATCCGGTGCGACAAAGTCTTCTTGTTCATACATTGCGCCGCTGGGCATCTTTGGACTGACTCCTGGCCTGGAGAAAACTTACGATGTCTACATGACCCTCGGAACCGTGGATGAGATTCGAGCCCGTTTCAAAACCGTTCACGACGGCAGGCAGTGAATAGCCTTCCGATATTTATAATTACTGATTCAATGAAAAAGTCCGTTTCGTTCCTCTTCTTCGCTATTGCCTTCTCCTTTGTCTCAGCTGCCCAAAATCATCTGGTAGACTCCCTGATATCGAATGCACCCGCCTACAACGAATACAACAGGGTGCGAAGGGACCTGTTTGCCCATCTTCCTGTCACGGAAAACAATATCGTTTTCTTCGGTGACAGCATCACCGACAGGTGCGAGTGGGACGAACTGATGGAGAATCAGTCCATACTCAACCGTGGCATAAGCGGTGACAGGGTGGTCTGGATGTTCGACAGATATGAAACGGTCGCGAAGGGCCATCCGGCGAAACTGTTCACAATGTGCGGAGTCAACGATCTTAACAGCGGACGCACATCCGCCGACCATACGGTGGCGATGATTGAAGAACTGCTCACCCGGTTTCACGCGCTCAGCCCCGGAACCGAGATTTATTTACAGAGCATACTGCCGATGAACCTTGACGTCCCCGCAAGGGCGAAGCAGCGTGGCACTGACATCAATCAGCGTATAAGCTGCTGCGATGTTTCCCTGGCTGAGTGGTGTTCTCAACGCGATTGGGTGACTTACATAGATGTGGCTTCAGTGCTGAGCGATTCCGAGGGTATGCTGGACGCCGCTTACACCGTCGACGGCCTCCATCTCAACGCCGCCGGTTATGGTGCATGGAAGTCTTTGATTTTCAAATATGTAAATAATTGAGGGATAGCAGGTCGGCGATGGCCTATTAGTCGATGGCCTATTCGCCGATTCTGAGGCCGCTGAGTATCTTGTAGAATTCCGGGAAACGCTCCTCGATCACTACCGGGCGACCTGTGGCACTGTCAAGGAAACAGTGCATTGACGTTGCGTGGCAGACCAGCACGCCGCCGACAGTCATCCTGTAATCGAAGGTAATCTTGTAATGGCTCATATTAGCAACCCTCAGTTCCACCTCGACGATATCCGGGTAGGTGGTGGGCTTCTTGTACTCCAGCGAGACCGACATCACCGGCGACATCACTCCTTCGGCCTCCATCCTGTCATAGCCGTATCCCATCTTCTCCATCATATCCACACGGGTTTCCTCCATTATTCTCACATAATTGGAATGGTGGGTTATGCCCATCTTGTCCGTTTCGTAGTATTGAATCTTATGTCTGTAGTTTTCCATGCCAGCAAAAGTAAGAAATCTTCGATTACCGTGACTCCCGTAGAGTCTCTCATTTTAAGTAATCTTCAAAAAATAAGTTGCATCATCTTATGAATATCTTTCCGGTCCATATTTCCTTCCTCATCAGTCACGTAGCTACGGCTACGCTCCTTCTTCGTAAGAAAATCTGACCTCGGAAATCTTATTCAAATCTGAAGCAACTTATTTTTTTCATATTACTAAATTTTTTAAAAAATTTTTCTTCAATCGTTGGGATTCTCGGAATTTGATTTTACCTTTGAACCGTTGCACAGCAATGGAGAATTACAATCTCATATCAAACGTCATTATTATCGTCGTGGTGCTAGTCCTTACGCTTTTCGCATAAGAACTTGAGAAGTTGTGCAATATAGAAAGGAATATCACAAGGCTCTTCTCAAGTATGCGAAGAGCCTTTTTTTTGAACGGACAAGACAATGGACAAGAAACTGAGAAGTTCAGTGACCGTCGAAGGACGGCGTATGGCCGGAGCCAGGGCGCTCTGGATTGCCAATGGAATGAAGAAGGAACAGATGGGCAAGCCTGTGATAGCTATTGCAAACTCCTTCACGCAGTTCGTCCCGGGCCATACCCACCTCCACGAAATCGGGCAGACGGTCAAGCGCGAAATCGAAGCCCTCGGCTGTTTCGCCGCTGAATTCAATACCATAGCAATCGACGACGGCATAGCTATGGGCCACGACGGCATGCTCTATTCCCTTCCTTCGAGGGATATCATCGCAGACAGTGTAGAGTATATGTGCAACGCCCACAAGGCAGACGCCCTCGTGTGCATCAGCAACTGTGACAAGATAACCCCGGGTATGCTGATGGCTGCGATGAGGCTCAACATCCCTACGGTGTTCGTGTCCGGAGGCCCTATGGAAGCCGGAGTTCTCGGAGAACGCAAGCTTGACCTCATTGACGCGATGGTCAGCTCGGCCGACCCGTCGATGGATGACGCCGAGGTCTCCCGCATCGAGGCCCATGCCTGCCCAAGCTGCGGCTGCTGCTCTGGAATGTTTACGGCCAACTCCATGAACTGTCTCACCGAGGCCATAGGACTCTCTCTGCCGGGCAACGGAACAGTGGTGGCAACCCATAAGAACAGGGTTGAACTCCTTTTCAGGAAAGCGGCGAGGCTCATAGTCGAGAATACATACAAGTATTACCGCGACGGTGACGAAAGCGTGCTTCCGCGCAGCATCGCAACCCGTCAGGCCTTCCTGAATGCGATGTCCCTCGATATTGCAATGGGCGGTTCGACAAACACCATACTCCACCTTCTCGCAGTTGCGAACGAGGCCGGTGTGGACTTCACGATGAAGGATATCGACGCCCTTTCGCGCAAGGTTCCGTGCATCTGCAAGGTCGCCCCGAATACGCCTGTATATCACGTGCAGGATGTCAACAGAGCCGGCGGAATCCTCGCCATAATGGGTGAGCTTTCGAAGGGAGGCCTTGTCGATACCTCTGCAAAGCGCGTGGACGGACTTACGCTCGCTGAGGCCATAGAACGTTATGACGTCACCGGAGCTGAAGCCTTCGAAGAGGCCAAGTCTCTGTACACCAGTGCTCCAGCGGGAAAATACAATATTGTGATGGGTTCGCAGGACTGCCATTACAAAGAACTTGATACCGACCGCGTAAGCGGCTGCATAAGGGATCTGGCCCATGCGTACACGCAGGATGGCGGACTCGGAGTCCTTTTCGGCAACATAGCCGAGGACGGATGTGTCATAAAGACTGCGGGAGTAGACAGGAGCATCTGGCACTTCGAGGGTCCGGCCAGGGTGTTCGATTCGCAGGAGGCGGCGTGCGAGGGTATACTCGGCGGCGCCGTGAAGAGCGGCGATGTCGTGGTCATCGCCTACGAAGGTCCGAAGGGCGGCCCGGGAATGCAGGAGATGCTCTATCCGACCTCATATATAAAGTCCATGCACCTTGGTAAGGAGTGCGCCCTGATAACTGACGGACGCTTCAGCGGAGGCACTTCCGGCCTCAGCATAGGTCATATTTCTCCAGAGGCGGCAGCCGGCGGCAACATAGGGCTCGTAAGGGACGGAGACATTATCGTCATCGACATTCCTTCGAGGTCCATCGACGTGCGTCTCTCCGACGAGGAACTTGCAGCGAGACGCGAGGAGGAACTCGGCCGCGGCTCCAGGGCATTTACCCCTCCGACGAGACAGAGGACTGTATCGAAGGCGCTGAGGGCATACGCTTCGATGGTCAGCTCGGCTGACAAGGGTGCCGTCCGGCTCATTGACTAAATAATCTTCAAGAACGAACTATTAGGGAATCTTCAAAAACGAACTATACATAGAGACAGATGTCCGAACAGAACAATCCAGACCCAGACCAGATGTTCAGCGGAGCGGAAATCCTGCTGAAATCCCTCCTCGCTGAAGGCGTGGATACCATCTTTGGCTATCCAGGCGGGCAGATAATGCCGGTTTACGACAAACTCTACAATTACAGGGACAGCCTCCGCCACATTCTTGTGCGTCACGAACAGGGCGCCATCCACGCGGCTCAGGGCTATGCCAGAGCCTGCGGGAGACCGGGCGTCGTGACTGTCACCTCGGGACCGGGAGCAACCAACGTGATTACCGGAGTGGCCGACGCAATGATAGACAGTACCCCGGTTGTTGTCATTGCTGGTCAGGTACCTACCCAGCTTCTCGGTACCGACGCCTTTCAGGAGACCGATGTGATAGGTCTAACCACGCCTATCACGAAGTGGTGTTATCAGATTCGCCGCGCCGAGGACATCACCTGGGCGGTGGCAAGGGCTTTCCACATCGCGTCAACCGGACGTCCGGGCCCTGTGGTCCTCGATTTTACTTCCGACGCCCAGCGCGGCCTCGCGAAGTTCGAGCATAAGAAATGCACGTTCATACGAAGCTATACCCCGAAGCCCAGGATTTCTGACGAAGCGATTGAAAAGGCTGCGCAGATGATTGATGCGGCGAAGAAGCCTTTCCTTGTATATGGTCAGGGCATAGTGCTTTCCGGAGCGGAGAAGGAACTTGCCGACTTCCTCACGAAGAGCGGAATCCCTGCAGGTTCGACGCTGCTCGGACTCAGCGCCCTTCCGCACGGTTTCCCAAATTATATGGGTATGGTCGGAATGCACGGAAACATTGCTCCGAACGTGATGACACAGGAGTGCGACCTGCTCATAGCGGTGGGCATGCGCTTCGACGACCGCGTTACTGGCAAGGTGTCGACCTATGCATCCCAGGCGAAGAAGATACACATAGACATAGACGATTCCGAAATCGGCAAGATCATACCTGTGGATCTCGGGGTGCTGGGCGATGCCAAGGAGGTGCTCGCCCTGCTGACTCAGAAGATTTCTGCCGGCAATCGCGAGGACTGGGGCCTCACCGCAACAATATGCAACGCGGTTGAGCTCCACAAGGTCATCGAACCGGAGACCCAGCCTCAGGAGGGACATATCCACATGGGCGAGGTCGTAAAGACCGTTGCGGACGTGTCCGACGAATCTGCGATAATCGTAACCGACGTCGGTCAGAACCAGATGCTCGGCGCCCGTTATTCCCGTTTCAACACTACCAGGAGCATGATTACCTCCGGAGGCCTCGGCACTATGGGCTTCGGCATCCCCGCGGCCATCGGCGCCAAGATTGGAAGGCCGGACCGCCCTGTATGCCTGTTCGTGGGCGACGGAGGATTCCAGATGACCATTCAGGAACTCGGCACCATAATGCAGGAGGGCACGGGAGTGAAGATGGTGCTTCTGAACAACAACTGGCTCGGCAACGTGCGTCAGTGGCAGGAACTCTTCTGGGAAGGACGTTATTCCTGCACGAGAATGCTCAATCCCGATTACAGCACAGTCGCTGCATCTTATGGCATCGCCTACAGGCTGGTGGCAAAGAGGGAGGACCTCAGGGCCGCAGTTGAGGAGATGCTCTCGGACGACAGGGCATTCCTGCTCGAGGTCCACGTCGAGGAAGAGGGAATGGTATTCCCTATGATCCCGCCGGGAAAGAGCGTGGACGAGATTATGTTGAACTCTGAAGACTGGTTTGATTATGGAGAATAACAATGGGGAGAGACTGTACGTGGTCTCGGTTTACTCGGAGAACCAGGTGGGTCTTCTGAGTGTCATAGCAAACGTATTCACAAGGAGGAGCCTCAATATTGAGATGCTCACCACCCTTCCTTCCGAATTCGAGGGGATACACAGGTTCACGATAAAGACGCGCACGACCCGCGACAAGGTCGAGTCGGTTGTCAAGCACATAGAGAAGAAGGTGGACGTGATAAGGGCCTTCTGGTACGTGGACGACGAATACCTTGCGAAGGAACATGCGGTAATAGCTGAATGGATAGAACAGACAAGAAATAAACAACTTAAAAATCAATAAGATATGGCAAAAATGGACTTTGGCGGAGTGATCGAGAACATCATCACCCGCGACGAATTCACAGTTGAGAAAGCAAGGGAAATCCTCAAGGACGAGACCATCGCAGTCATAGGATACGGTGTACAGGGCCCGGGCCAGTCCCTTAACCTCAAGGACAACGGTTTCAACGTCATCGTCGGCCAGCGTCCCGGCAAGACCTATGAGAAAGCGGTAGCTGACGGTTGGGTACCGGGAGAGACCCTCTTCGGAATCGAGGAGGCTGCACAAAGGGGAACCATCGTCATGTGCCTGCTTTCCGATGCGGCCGTAATGTCAGTATGGCCAACCATCAAGCCTTATCTTACCCCGGGAAAGGCGCTCTATTTCTCCCACGGTTTCGCAATCACATGGAACGACCGCACCGGCGTCGTGCCTCCGAAGGACATAGACGTAATTATGGTCGCCCCTAAGGGCTCGGGCACATCGCTCAGGCGTCTCTTTGTCGAGGGCCGCGGCCTCAACTCTTCCTATGCTGTATATCAGGACGCCACGGGACGTGCGCTTGACCGTACCCTCGCCCTCGGTATCGGCATCGGTTCCGGATATCTCTTCGAGACCACCTTCCAGCGCGAGGCCACTTCCGACCTCACAGGCGAGCGCGGCTCCCTGATGGGTGCGATCCAGGGCCTGCTCCTGGCTCAGTACGAGGTGCTCCGTGAGAACGGCCACACTCCGTCCGAGGCCTTCAACGAGACAGTCGAGGAACTTACCCAGTCCCTTATGCCTCTCTTTGCCGAGAAAGGAATGGATTGGATGTATGCGAACTGCTCTACTACGGCTCAGCGCGGCGCACTCGACTGGATGGGTCCTTTCCACGACGCCATCAAGCCTGTGGTCCAGAAACTTTACGAATCAGTGAAGAGCGGCAACGAGGCTCAGATTTCCATCGACAGCAACAGCAAGCCTGACTATCGCGTAGGTCTCGAGAAGGAACTCAAGGCCCTTCGCGAGAGTGAGATGTGGAGAACTGCCGTTACCGTGCGCCAGCTTCGTCCGGAGAACGACAACAAGTGATTCTATGGACAATAACAGAGTTTACATATTCGACACGACCCTCAGAGACGGGGAACAGGTGCCAGGCTGTCAGCTCAATACAATCGAGAAGATACAGGTGGCAAAGAGTCTCGAGGAACTGGGGGTCGATGTCATCGAGGCCGGATTCCCTATTTCCAGCCCCGGTGACTTCAATTCTGTGGTTGAAATCTCCAAGGCAGTGACCTGGCCTACGATATGCGCCCTCTCACGAGCCGTCGAGAAGGATATCGACGTGGCTGCAGAAGCCCTCAAATATGCCAAGCACAAGAGAATCCACACGGGAATAGGCACTTCCGACTCCCACATACGCTACAAGTTCAACTCCACCCCGGAGGAGATACTCGAGCGTGCGGTCAAGGCCGTGAAGTATGCCCGAAGGTATGTTGACGAGGTCGAGTTTTATGCTGAGGATGCGGGCAGAACCGACAACGAGTATCTGGCGAGGGTGGTCGAGGCCGTCATCAAGGCCGGTGCCACTGTCGTGAACATCCCCGACACTACGGGCTACTGTCTTCCGTCCGAGTACGGAGCAAAGATCAGGTATCTTGTCGAGCACGTCGACAACATCGACAAGGCGATAATATCCACCCATTGCCACAATGACCTCGGAATGGCTACGGCCAATACCATGGCCGGTCTCCTTAACGGAGCCCGCCAGGCCGAGGTGACCATCAACGGCGTGGGCGAGCGCGCCGGCAACACCGCCCTCGAGGAGATAGCGATGATACTCAAGTGTCACAAGGACGTGGACCTCGTTACCAATATCAACACGAGGAAGATATGTCCTCTGAGCCGCACCGTGTCCGGGCTTATGAACATGCCTGTCCAGCCGAACAAGGCCATAGTCGGCAAGAATGCATTCGCGCATTCATCCGGCATACATCAGGACGGTGTGCTCAAGAATATGAGCACTTATGAGATCATCGACCCTCACGATGTCGGACTCGACGAGAACAGCATAGTGCTCACTGCCCGCAGCGGCCGCGCAGCCCTGAAGTTCCGTCTCGAGGTGCTCGGAATCAAGCTTGCTGACGAGAAACTTGAGGATGTATACAAGGAGTTCCTCAAGATGGCGGACAAGAAGAAGCAGGTCAACGACGACGACCTCCTTGTGCTTGCTGGCGCCGAAAGGGCCTCCAACCGTCATGTCAAGCTGGATTTCCTCCAGGTTACCAGCGGTATGGGAGTACGTCCCGTTGCGAGCATCGGTCTCGACATCGCCGGCGAGAAATTCGAGGCTGCTGCCACCGGTAACGGCCCTGTGGACGCATCCATCAATGCTCTCAAGAAGATTATCAGCCGTACGATGACCATCAAGGAGTTCACCATCCAGAACATTACCAAGGGCTCCGACGATCTCGGAAAGGTACACATGCAGGTTGAGCACGACGGCCACATATACTACGGCTTCGGCGCCAATACCGACATCGTGACCGCTTCCGTAGAGGCGTATATCGACTGTATCAACAAATTTTCAAGGTAAATGAACACACTCTTCGACAAGATATGGGACAGCCACGTGGTATCCCTCGTCGATGACGGACCTACCCAGCTCTACATCGACAGGCTCTACTGCCACGAAGTTACAAGTCCGCAGGCATTCGAAGGCCTCAGGGCAAGGGGTATAAGGCCTCTCCGCCCGGAGAAGGTCTTCTGCATGCCCGACCACAACACACCTACCCACGATCAGGACAAGCCCATTGCCGATCCTGTTTCCAAGAAACAGGTCGATACTCTCGCCGCTAACTGCGCCGAGTTCGGGCTTACCCATTTCGGAATGATGGACCCCAGCAACGGAATCATCCACGTCGTTGGGCCGGAGAAGGGCCTTTCCCTTCCGGGGATGACCATAGTATGCGGAGATTCTCACACCTCGACCCACGGTGCAGTAGGTGCCGTGGCCTTCGGAATAGGTACCAGCGAGGTGGAGATGGTTCTCGCTTCACAGTGCATACTCCAGCAGAAGCCAAAGTCGATGCGCATCAGCATAGAGGGCAAACTCGGCAGGGGAGTCACGGCCAAGGACGTGGCGCTCTATCTTATGTCGAAGCTCAGCACCAGCGGCGCTACCGGCTATTTCATCGAGTATGCGGGACAGGTAGTCAGGGATATGTCGATGGAAGGGCGCCTGACCCTGTGCAATCTCTCCATAGAGATGGGTGCGCGCGGAGGGTTCATAGCGCCTGACGAGACGACCTTCGAGTACCTAAGGGGACGCGAATATGCACCGAAAGGGGAGCAGTGGGACCGCGCTGTCGAGTACTGGAGGACTCTTCGCAGCGGCGACGACGCGGTTTTCGACAAGGAACTCTGCTTCGATGCGGCCGACATAGCGCCTATGATTACCTACGGCACCAACCCCGGAATGGGTTGCGCAATCGACGGTAACATCCCTCAGGTCGAGGGTATGTCCGACGTTGCAAGGCAGTCCTTCCTCAAGTCCATGGAGTATATGGGCTTCGAGCCGGGTTCGGGACTTCTCGGCCGCAAGGTGGACTATGTCTTCCTGGGAGCATGCACAAACGGACGCATCGAGGATTTCCGAGCCTTCGCTTCAGTCGTGAAGGGACGCCGCAAGGCTGAAGGCATCACGGCCTGGCTGGTCCCGGGTTCCTGGGCTGTCGACAGGCAGATCAGGGAAGAGGGCCTGGACAAGGTGCTCGAGGCTGCCGGCTTCGCCATCCGTCAGCCCGGCTGCTCGGCCTGCCTTGCGATGAACGATGACAAGATTCCTGCTGGCAAGTATGCCGTATCCACGAGCAACCGCAACTTCGAGGGTCGTCAGGGACCGAAATCCCGCACCCTCCTTGCAAGCCCGCTTACGGCTGCAGCAGCTGCAGTCACAGGAGTGATTACTGACCCGAGAACCCTTCTTCAGTGATGAAACAGAAATTCGATATAATTCAGTCGACCTGTGTCCCTCTCCCTTTGGAGAATGTGGACACTGACCAGATAATCCCTGCCCGCTTTCTGAAGGCGACTTCGAGGGATGAGAAATTCTTCGGAGACAATCTTTTCAGGGACTGGCGTTTCAATGCGGACGGCAGTCCGAAGGCGGAATTCGTGATGAATACTCCCGACTTCAGCGAGGCTCCCCGTCCGGGAGTACATCAGATACTGGTGGCAGGCAAGAACTTCGGCTCGGGCTCGAGCCGTGAACATGCTGCCTGGGCCATCGCAGGATATGGCTTCAGGGTGGTGATTTCCAGCTTCTTCGCCGATATCCACAAGAACAACGAACTCAACAACTTCGTGCTTCCCGTCGTCGTTTCCGAGGGCTTTCTCGCCGAGCTGTTCTCAACAATTGCCTCCAATCCGGCAGCCGAGGTGAGGGTGGATGTGCCTGCACAGACAGTCACCAACCTCAGCACCGGCAGAAGCGAGCGTTTTGAGATAAACGGATACAAGAAATATTGCCTCGTCAATGCCCTCGACGACATAGACTATCTCCTTCAGCAGAAGGCCAGGATAGAGGAGTACGAGGCTTCCTCGAAGAAATATTGAGCAATGCTTGAGATACTCGATACAACCCTCAGGGACGGCGAACAGACAGCCGGAGTCTCCTTCAACGTAAACGAGAAGCTGGCCATTGCGAGCCTGCTCCTGGAGAAACTCAAGGTGGACAGGATAGAAGTGGCCTCGGCGAGAGTCTCCAAAGGCGAGTCTGAGGCTTTCAGGGCTATCTGCTCCTGGGCTGCAGGAAACGGCTGTCTGGACAGGGTCGAGGCCCTGGGTTTCGTGGACGGCGGAGTCTCGGTGGATTGGATTGCCGACGCAGGGGGCAAGGTGGTGAATATCCTTGCGAAGGGTTCCCTCCGCCATCTCACCACACAGCTGAGAAAATCCCCGGAGGAACATATAGCGGACATACGCGCAGTTCTTGAGAGAGCCCGCGAGAGGGGACTCTCCGCGAACATCTATCTCGAGGACTGGTCCAACGGAATAGAGCAGTCGCCCGAGTATGTCTATGAACTCGTGGACGGACTGAAGGATACAGCGATACGCCGCTTTATGCTCCCGGATACCCTCGGCATACTCGATCCTCAGAGGACCGCCAGGTTCGTTGGGCTTATGACCTCCCGCTATCCGGAGCTCCATTTCGATTTCCACGGCCACAACGACTACGACCTCGCCGTGGCCAACTCCTATGCCGCCGTACAGGCAGGTGCCAGGGGCATTCACGTGACTGTGAACGGTCTGGGCGAACGTACCGGCAACACTCCTGTCGCAAGCATTGCGGTAATACTCAACGATATGCTCAAGGTCCCGAACAATCTCGACGAGAAGCAGCTCATGCACGTCTGCCGCTATGTCGAGAGCATCAGCGGGATACGCCTTCCTTCGAATATGCCGGTAGTGGGAGAGAACGTATTCACCCAGAGCAGCGGTGTCCACGCCGACGGCGACCGCAAAGGACGGCTCTATGAGAACGCCCTGCTTCCGGAACGTTTCGGACGCACGCGCAAATATGCACTCGGAAAGACCAGCGGGAAGGCGAACGTGATGGAGAACCTTCGGGAACTCCACATCTCCCTTACTCCCGAGCAGGTCAAACTGGTTACGGAAAGGGTCGTCGAACTTGGCGACAAGAAACAGAGCATGAGCACGGAGGACCTTCCGTTCATCATCGCCGATGTCCTGAAGGAAAACTCCGGACAGACCCCGGATAACATCCACGTCATCAACTACAGTCTCCAGCTCACCCGCCGGATGAGACCGGTTGCGATAGTGAAACTGAGCATACACGGAAAGGAATACGAGGAATCGTCAGTCGGTGACGGTCAGTATGATGCGTTCATGAAGGCCCTCTGGAAGATTTATGACAGGCTGGACAAGAAACATCCTGTACTTGTGGACTACGCCGTGACCATCCCGCCGGGAGGGAAGACCGATGCTCTGGTCGCCACGACCATCACCTGGGACAAGGACGGATACGAGTTCAAGACCAAGGGCATAGACTCGGACCAGACCGAGGCGGCCATCAAGGCTACGGTCAAGATGCTGAACATTCTGGAAAATATGGATATAATTCATTAGAAAGATATTATGGATATCAAGATTGCAAAACTTCCGGGCGACGGTATCGGACCGGAAGTGGTGGAGCAGGGCGTAAAGGCCATCGATGCGGTTTGCCGCAAGTTCGGCCACAAGGTGGAATACAGCTTTGGCTATGTGGGTGCCTGCGCCATCGACAAGACGGGTTCCGCCTTTCCTGAGGAGACCTATCAAACCTGTCTGGAGGCAGACGCAGTTCTTTTCGGAGCTGTCGGAGATCCCCGCTATGACAATGATCCCGTAGCGAAGGTCCGTCCTGAGCAGGGTCTGCTGGCTATGCGCAAGCAGCTGGGGCTTTATGCCAACCTGCGCCCTGTGGAGACTTTCGATGCACTTGTCGACAAATCCCCGCTGAAGAGGGAACTCGTCGAGGGAGCCGATTTTATATGCATACGTGAACTCACCGGAGGTATGTACTTCGGCGAAAAGGGCCGCCGCGACAATGGTGACACCGCTTTCGACACCAACCTTTACCACCGTTACGAGGTCGAGCGCATACTCAAGCTTGCCTTCGAATACGCTCAGCGACGTCGCAAACACCTTACAGTCGTGGACAAGGCTAACGTGCTCGAGTCTTCCCGCCTCTGGAGGCAGATTGCCCAGGAAATGGCCCCTCAGTACCCTGACGTGGTTACTGACTACATGTACGTCGACAATGCAGCGATGAAGCTCATCAATGGTCCGAAGTTCTTCGATGTCATCGTCACGGAGAATACCTTCGGGGATATCCTCACGGACGAGGCCAGCTGTGTTTCCGGGTCCATGGGGCTGCTCGCCTCAGCATCAGTCGGTGAGAAGACAGGTGTGTTCGAACCTATCCACGGTTCATATCCGCAGGCGGCCGGCAAGAACATAGCCAATCCTCTTGCTACCATTCTTTCCGCTGCAATGCTCCTGGAACATCTGGGACTCGCCAAGGAAGGCAGGGCTGTACGTGACGCGGTTGCGGCCAGCATCGACGCAGGCATCGTTACCGAGGACCTCGCTGACGGAGGCAAGGCTTATAGCACCTCCGAGGTTGGTGACTGGGTTGCTGCGCATATATAGAATCGCCGGTCCGCTCCGACATCCGTCACAGGAATAGCACATAAAGACAGAAAGTAAATATTTCAACAGTTTCAGTATTATGGCAGAATTGGATTGGTCCAGCCTGGGTTTCAAGTACAGGCAGACAAACAGGATAATTGTCAGTTGTTTCAAGGACGGCGAATGGTCACAGCCCGTCGCTTCAGATGATTTCGATTTCCACTTCAGCGCGTTCGCTGGCGTTTTCCATTATGCAAACTCGTGTTTCGAGGGCCTGAAGGCTTTCAGGGGTGTTGACGGCAAGGTGCGCATATTCCGTCCTGATGAGAATGCAAAGCGTATTCAAAGGAGCGGATCTCATCTGGATATGGCAGTCCCCTCCGAGGAACTGTTCCTGGATATGTGCGTGCGCTGCGTAAAGGAAAATATAGAATTCCTGCCTCCGTACGGTTACGGTGCCTCCATGTACCTTCGTCCTGTCCTCATCGGAATGAATCCGCAGTTAGGCATAGCATCCTCCAAGGAGGTGATTTTTGCAGTGATGTGCGCTCCTGTGGGCACATATTCGGGAGCGAAGATTCTTACTCCTGCCACTGCGGTCATCGCCCGCAACTACGACCGCGCGGCACCTAACGGCACTGGCCAGTTCAAGCTTTCCGCCAATTATGCCACCTCTCTCCATCCTTACAATATGGCGCACAGGCAGGGCTTTGGGGAACTCCTGTTCCTCGATCCTTCGACACACACCAAGATCGATGAGTTCGGGTCTTCCAACTTCCTGGCTATCAAGGGAAACAGCTATGTGACTCCGCTTTCTGATTCCGTATTGCCTTCCATTACCAACAAGACTCTGCAGGCAGTTGCTGCGGATTTCGGAATGAAGGTGGAGAAGAGGGCGGTTCCTGTCGAGGAATTGGCTGAATTCGATGAGGTGAATGCTTGCGGTACCGCTGTGGTCATCACCCCGGTTTGCAAGGTGTTCGACAAGCAGCGTCTGGAGGACGAGAAGGCTGTCAAGGTCTATGAGATTCCTTCTGGTGACGAATGCGGCAAAGTGAGCCGCAAGCTCTATGACCGCATCCGCGCCATCCAGGACGGACGCGAGGAAGACACCCACGGCTGGAACCTCATTCTGGACTGACCGCGTAGTGGTTGTCGTTCGCGCTTTTGCCTTAGAGCTTATGCTTTAGCGTTCGCGCTTTTGTTTTAGCGTTCGCTGAGTGTTTACTGAGCGCATTCTGATGTTTTGCTAAGCATTTGCTGAGTGTTTACTGAGTGTATTCTGTTATTTTGCTAAGCATTCGCTGAGTGTTTACTGAGCGCATTCTGATGTTTTGCTAAGCATTTGCTGAGTGTTTTAAACTGGATGGCCGTATTTCTGGCAATTTGGGAATTGCCGCATCCCCATCCTCTCCAGCAAATCACCGCGCGCGAAGCGCAAATATAAACGCCTGATACTCAAATAATTATTATTTTTGATCTTGCTCGGTGGCACCAATTTGGTTCCACCGAGCAAGTCGCATTTTTGTATATTCTTGATAATCAGCAATTTAGGTCGCCTGGACAAAAAGTAGGATGATTTGCTCCCAATTTTTGCTGGGTGGAC
>JAEDEB010000101.1 GCA_016293535.1 Bacteroidales bacterium
CCGTCGGAATCGAAAGGATTGAAACTGTCATCCGACGAGATACGCGGCTCGGAAATCTCCCTGAAGCGGTCGAAATTGCTGCTGAACGACGGAATTTCCGGAAGGTCACCCCTGTCGAAATCGAGACTGTCGCCAAGCGACTGCTTAGCCAGAGCCTCCTTGATGCAGGCAAATATTGTCTGGAAGATTATGCTGTCCTCCTCAAACTTGATTTCCGTCTTCGTCGGGGAAATGTTCACATCCAGACTGTGCGCCGGAACTTCGAGATAGAGGAAATATGATGGAGTCACATCGGAAGCTATCAGGTTCTCATAGGCCTTCATCACCGCCTTGTGGAAATACGGGCTGCGGAAAAACCTCCCGTTCACGAAGAAATACTGGTTCCCAAGCCCCTTCCTGGCCGATGCCGGCTGACCTATGTACCCGTTGATTCTGACCATCGAGGTATCTGCGCCGACATCGAGCACCTCCGATGCGGCCCCGGCTCCGAGCAGGGCCTGAATCCTGAATTTCAGCGACTTGGCAGGCTTGAGTATATGAATGTCCTTGCCATTGTGGGAGAGACTGAAACCGAGGTCGGGACGGGTGAGGGCTATACGCGTGAACTCCTCCGCTATGTGTCTGAATTCCACCGTGTCGGACTTGAGGAACTTACGGCGTGCAGGCACGTTGTAGAAGAGGTCGCGCACCGCAAAGTTGGATCCGCGCGGACAGGAAATCTCATTGGTGGACTCGTGCGAGGATGAAGCAAAGACGACCTCACACCCCGTTTCGTCACCGTCGCGACGGGTACGGAGCGTAACCTGGGAAACCGCAGCGATGGACGCGAGCGCCTCGCCCCTGAATCCGAAAGTATGGATATCCTGAAGATCCTCTGCGGTCACGAGCTTGCTGGTTGCATGGCGTTCGAAACAAAGCACGGCCTCATCCGGAGACATCCCCGAACCGTTGTCAATGACCTGTATCAGGGTTCGGCCCGCATCGCGTATGACAACGTCAATCTGAGTCGCGCCGGCATCCACAGCGTTCTCCACAAGTTCCTTTACCACGGAAGAGGGACGCTGAACCACCTCTCCCGCGGCTATCATGCTGGCAATATTGCCTGGAAGAATCCTGATTGCCATCCGCTTTACTGCCAGATAAGAGGGAAATACTTGGCTATCAGGTAGACAACAGCGAATGCAAGCACGAGCGCCACAGCGCCCAAGATCTTCTGAAACTTGTTCGCTCCTCTTTCCACTCGATAATTCCTGTCAGTAATGCTGCCCTTTATGTATTGGCCTGGCACATACTCTTTCTTTGCGGCTCCTTCCTGAGCAGCCCTGCTCTCCGCTGCAACTTTGCCTTCTGCCTCAGCTTTGGCGAAACGCTCTTTGAGAGCCTCCTTTTCAGGGTCATAATATACCGGCCTGTAGTTGAACTCCCTGTGCTGGGGTGTTCCGAAAAATCCAAAATTGAAACCCATATCTATGCGCTTGACTATGTAATCTTCAAAAAAATGCCGTAGCAAGGCAAAATTAACTAATTTTGCTCAATTGGGGACAGGAACGGTGTCCCCGGCACCAATTTTCTGATATATGGAAGACATACGCATAGGGAACGGCTATGACGTTCACGCACTTGCACCGGGACTGCCTTTGTGGCTCGGGGGCATCAGGATCGAGAGTGAAGTGGGGTGCATAGCACACTCCGACGGTGACGTGGCGATTCACGCCCTTTGCGACGCCCTTCTCGGAGCCCTGGCTCTCGGCGACATAGGAAAGCATTTTCCCGACAGCGATGACGCATACAGGGGCATAGACAGCAAGATTCTGCTTGAAAGGACAATGGACATGGTAAGGGAAAGAGGCTGGAGGGTCGGAAACGCCGACATCACCATAGCCATGCAAAGGCCGAAACTGCGCCCATACATCGACAGCATGCGCGAGTGCATCGCATCGATTGCCGGGACTGACATCGGGTGCATCAGCATAAAGGCCACGACGACCGAAAAACTCGGATTCGTGGGCCGGGGCGAGGGCTGCGAGGTCTTCGCAAGTGTCCTGCTCCTGAAATGATGCAGTTTCTTTGATTTTTTTTTGGAATTTTTGAATTCCTTCTTACCTTTGCAATCCCTTTTGGGAATATTGAGATATGGTGTAATGGTAGCACTACAGATTCTGGCTCTGTCAGTGAGGGTTCGAATCCTTCTATCTCAACAAATCCGGCTCCGGCCGGTTTGTTTTTATGGCTCTTGCCAACAAGAATGGCGGGGTAGCTCAGCTGGTTAGAGCGTCGGATTCATAATCCGGAGGTCGTGGGATCGTGACCCACCCCCGCTACAAATCATCACATATAAGTCTTGGCCTGACTACGATCAGCCTCACAGACTAAACTCTCCATATACCCGTCACAACCCCTTGTGATGGCTTTTTGTTTATAGGGGATGGGGCGGAATTTGCCCGTTCTATCGGAATGAATGCCACACTGCTGCGGAACTACATCAACGGTTTTAAGAAGCCTTCCGCAGAAAGAGAGAAGGCTATACTCGCACACATTCACAGCCTGGGGAAAGAATTGATGGCCGCAAATTTCTAAAAGGAAGTGCAACGGCTTCCACCAGGCAAGCCCAAGGCAGGCGGGGGAGGAAGATTAGCCAATGGTTGAAGCGGCGCGGGCGCGGCGGTATCTCATAAATCGGACGAAACGGGCGGGACGAAGATAGCGGGCTGCCGCAGGAGTGCTGATATCGCAGGCCATACGCTGGTACTCATCCCAGAACATCTTGAGCCATATAGGGTTGCGACGGATTTCGCTAAGGAAGCAATAGAGGGTGCGGACGCGGAGACGGAGCACCAGAGGAAGGAGGTCCCTTCGGCCGCGACGGCGAAGGTCGTCCGATATATAATCGAGATTCCTGAGGCGGTAGACACGCAGCGGGTAATGTGCGGATGCGGAGGTGGCTGACACGACGCAATGGTGGTGTGAGAGGCTGCCGCTTCGGATGCGATAGTTGTAGCAAACATAAGGAATCTCGACCATGGACCAGCCCATCTCCTCCATCCTGTTGGCCAGATGGTACATAAAGAGAGTATCCTCGTCGACTATTCCCGGCTTGAAGCGCATCGGGACGGATTCATTGATGAAGAGTTCTCTCGCAAAAAGGCAACCCGTGACATAATGGCTCGTCGATTCTGAAAGGTAGGCCTGCTGAAGTTCCTCCGGAGGGACTATGGTGTGACTGAAGCGGTACCACTTCAGCGGGCTCATAAGCCTGTAGCGTTTCGTCCCATCCTTGAAGCGATTCCTCATTCCGGAAGACACACGCACCGAAGGGTGGCACTCGAAGCCTTCGAGAAGACGCAGCAGAGCATCCGGGGCGAGGGTGTCATCAGCATCCACAAAGCAGATGTATTCACCCCTGGAAGCAGCTATTCCAGTGTTTCTCGCGACACTCACGCCCCCGTTCTTCTGGGCAATGATAGTGATGCGGGAGTCGCTGAGAGCGTATTCACGGCAAAGATCGATGGAACCGTCAGTGGAACCGTCGTCGACGATTATGAGCTCGAAATCTGGAAATGACTGGGAAATGACCGAGTCGAGGCACTCCTTCAGGTAAGGGAGCACGTTATACACAGGAACAATGACGGATATCAGGGTCTTTTCTTCAACCATACCTTGGGCTTTCCAACCAGTTTCTTCGGCAGACGCAGTCCGTGGACATATCTAAAACTCTGAGGCATAGGGGAATGCATCAGTAGCCATATTCCCATACGCTGCCTGCGCGTTCCCTTGGAATACAGTATCCTCAGGGAGTCGCTGAAGTCATAGATGCGAAGTCCTGTCTCTTTGTGACAGATCTGGTTGAAAATGAACAGAAACAGGGAGCTGACCTGCATGGCCTGACGTGACCCGCCCGCCATTTCCGCCATCGGCCGGGCTATGACTGGATAATTCTGATATCTGAACTGAGAGGTCATTATGCTTCCTTCGTGAACGACGTACACCATCGTGTTCTCCGGAACAATGGCCATCGAAGATATGCACCCGGAAAGTTGGAAGAGCCACACCTCGTCCTCGTTGATGATACCTTCGATGAAGAAGAGAGAGTTGTCGAGTATGAAGGAACGGCGTATTATGCGGTTGGTGACCATAACTGCAACGCTCCTGCGGCAGAGTATGGCGTACGCCGCCTGGTCGGGTTCACCAAGGTACTGGTTGAGGCTATAGGGCTTCTGCTCATAGTCGCAGAAATTGATGGGCGAGCCTTCCGGGCACTTGCATCCGCCACCGACTATCTCCACGTCCGGATGTTCCTTCACCTTTTCCATCATCAGCTCGAGGCAGCGCGGGTACATCAGGTCATCTGAATCGAGGAAGTAGATGAACTCGCCCC
>JAEDEB010000036.1 GCA_016293535.1 Bacteroidales bacterium
CTGCAACGGTGAGGTTTACGGAAAGAAGGATCTCTCTCCTAACGCAGGCATCGCAGCTCAGCAGGCAGCCCAGAACCAGGGCCGTGGCGGTGAGCGTCGCGGAGGCCGTCGCGGTGACCGTCGCGGAGACCGTCGCGGAGACCGCAGGGACAACAAGTAATTCCACAGGATTACGGTAATATGCGAAAGGGATGTCGGAAATACCGTCGTCCCTTTCGGTTTTTAGAATCGGAACAGATATGAGAACAAGAACATCGGCAGCACTCATTGCTGCAGTCCTGCTTGCAGCAGTTGCCTGCAACAGAATCAACCCAACGACCATTGTAAGCGGTGAGGTACTCAGCGGCGTAGAGACCGTCTATGTGATATCTCCTGCGACTGCCCTCGATACGGCTGTAGTGGCCCAGGATGGCAGGTTTGAGGTCGAGATACCTTCCTGCGTGACTGCGCTGGTCAGCGTAGAGTGCGGAGCGGACATACTCCAGTTCGTTGCCGACGGCTCTGATATCACGGTGGATTTCCAGGAGGGGAAGGTATTTTCTTCGAAAAAGAAGGGCATCCAGTCCAGGTTCAATGAGCTGGTGGACACCTTCGTGAACTTCACCGACGAATACAAGAACGGAATTCAGGAAATCTACAGCGACGAGACCCTCACCCAGGAGGAGCGTGCAGGCAAGGCGGAAGAATACTCGAACGGCAAGATATCCGAAATCAAGGATGTGCTTGAAACTGTCATCCGCAAGAATCCCGACAACATCGTGGGCGTACAGGCCTTCCTCCAGGCATCGATGCTTGCGGACAACGACCTTGAAATAAAGAGCTATCTCGATCTTCTCGGCCCCGAGGTCCTCGAACTTGAACAGGTCAAGGCGACAGCGGCAGCCCTCGCGGTACGGGAGGGCTCTGGCGAGGGCTGTATGTTCACGGACTTTGCCGTCAACTCGGTTGTCGGATTCAAAGCTGATGGAAGCCAGATAGTGAAGCCCGTATGCCTCTCCGACTATGTCGGTCAGGGCAAGTACATGCTTGTGGATTTCTGGGCAAGCTGGTGCGGTCCGTGCAGGGCAGAGATTCCGAACATCATCGACGTATATGAGAATTTTGCCGGCGACCGCTTCGACGTTCTGAGCATAGCTGTATGGGACGAGCCGGAGAAGTCCTTCGAGGCTGCCCAGGAAGAGGGTGTGTGCTGGAACCAGATTGTATGTACAGTCGAGGACAGGACCATCCCTACCGAGAAGTACGGCATAGAAGGAATTCCTCAGATCATGCTTTTTGCTCCCGACGGAACCATAGTTGCCAGGGGGCTGCGCGGAGAGGCCATAGCTGCCAAGGTGGCCGAGGTGCTCGGCCTCTAACGGAGGCTCTCCTTTATACGCAGGGCAAGTTCCTGACCTACAATAGCCGCAACATCCTCCACGGGTGCTGCGGCTATTCTTGCCACAGACCCGAAGCTCAGGAGCAGCCTCTGCTCAGTCTTTTCTCCTACACCCTTGATATTGCGCAGGGCGGATTCCGTCATGGACTTGCTCCTGCGGTTGCGGTGGTGAGTGATGCCGAAGCGGTGAGCCTCGTCGCGTACTCTTTGCAACAGCTTAAGAGCCTGTGAGTTCCTGTCAAGAAAGAGGGGATAGGGGTCTCCTGTCCTTATGACCTCCTCGAGTCTCTTCGCAAGACCAATCACTGTGAGCCTGTCCGTGATGCCAAGCTCCAGCAAGGCTTCATAGGCAAAGGCGAGCTGCCCCTTGCCTCCGTCTATCACCACCAGCTGAGGCAGATCGTCGGGAGCCTCTTCCAGCATCCTGGAATAGCGCCTGTTCACAACTTCCTTCATGGAGGCATAGTCGTTGGCCCCGACCACGGTCTTTATGTTGAAATGGCGGTAATCCTTCTTGCTCGGCACTCCTCCCCGGAAGACCACGCAGGAGGCTACCGGATTGGTTCCCTGTATGTTGGAGTTGTCGAAGCACTCGATATGCTCCGGCAGAACCTTCATGCCTATGGCGTCCTTGAGTTCCTCGAGCACCTTGCGGTTGAATGCCTCGGGATCGCTATGTTCGCTCTGCCTGAGTGCATTGGCCCGCATTTCGGCGGCGTTCCTGGTGCTTAGCTTCAGCAGTTCCATCTTTTCGCCCTTGACCGGCACCCTGAACTCCGTTCCTTCCGTTTCCACGTCAGGCAGAAATGGCACGATGGCCTCGCGGGAGAGGGAACCGAACTTGGCTTCGATTTCCCCGATGAAGGTCGCCAGCACCGATGCGGGTTCCTCCTCTATGCGCATCTTGAACCCCAGGTTCATGGACATGATCACCGCACCGTTGTTCATGCGCATGAAATTTCCGTATGCATCCGTACCGTCCACGATGATGCCGAACACATCGACGCCGCCTTTCATCGTATTCATGATTATGGATCGGCTGCAATGGTTCTCCAGGGCCTCCATCTTCTCCTTGCAGAGCTGAGCGGTTTCGAAATCGAGTCTTTCCGCCGCCTCTGTCATCTGCTCCCGGCACAGGCGTACCATGTCCCGTCCGTTTCCCTTCAGCAGCTGGATTATTTCCTCGATGTTCGCATTGTACTCCTCTCTGGAAATCCTTCCTATGCAGCACCCGCGGCATTTCCCTATGTGGAAGTCAAGGCACGGCCGGGTCTTCCCGCGCAAGATGCTTTCAGACGTTATCTTCAGCTTGCAGCTGCGCAGGGGATAAAGTTCCGAGAAGAACTCGAGAAGCCTGTAGGCATGTTTGACCGAACTGTAGGGTCCGAAATAACGCGAGCCGTCCCTGACCACCCTGCGTGTCAGAAATACTTTCGGAAACTCCTCATTGCTCACGCATATCCATGGATAGGTCTTCGAATCCTTCAGGAGTATGTTGTACTTGGGCTTGTACTGCTTGATGAGGTTGTTTTCGAGCAGGAGCGCATCGGACTCGCTGTCCACGACCGTGAACTGGGCATCTGCAATCTTCGAAACGAGAATCGCGGTCTTAGGCGTCAGCCTCGAAGGGTCCACGAAGTACTGGGCAACCCTTTTGTGCAGGTCCTTGGCCTTGCCCACGTATATGACTGTTCCCTCGCTGTCGTAGTAGCGATAGACGCCCGGGGAATGCGGGAATAGAGCTATTTTTTCCTTTACGGTCATAGTTTCGGACAAAGATAGCGGATATTCGTATATTTGCGGCCCCAATCAATAATTGCGAAAAGATGAAAAGAACCGTGCTCCAGCCATTCGACTGGTTCCTCATTGCGGGAATCCTCGTGACTACAATGCTGTATTCCATACTTGTTGCAGACATAAGGCTTTCCGTTCATAGCGCAGACTGGTGGATTACCTCCATCTGCTCCATAGTGAACATACTCTGCGTTGTCCTCTCCGCCAAGGGCAGCAGACTGAACTTTCTTTTCGGCATCATCTACAATATACTCTATGCCATCTACTGCATCAGGACCGGACATCTGGGGAATGCTGCGGTTTACGGCGTATTCTTTCTGGCAATGCAGTTCGTCGGCTATGCCCAGTGGCGCAAGATAGGTACGCGTGGCGACGGGGAACAGGTCGCCGCAAGAAGGCTCAGCGTCCGGGGCATCCTTTCCGTCTCCGGAATTTCGGTCGCAGCCGTTGCTGCCGTATATTTCATACTCCGGGCCCTTGGCGGCAACGACGTGGTTTTCGATGCGCTAGTGACTGTCGTGTGCATAATTGCGCAGGTTCTGCTGACCTTCGCCTATGTCGAACAGTGGTATCTCTGGATTCTCGTGAACATACTGACCATAGTGATGTGGGTGATATCCTCGTTCAGGGGCCATGGAACAGGCTATGACGCAATAATGGTCATCAACTACAGTTTCACCCTCATCAATTCCGTCAACGGTCTGCGGGTCTGGTATAAACTTAGCCGCCAGACGATTTAGGGCTGAAACCGTTTCATTTTTAAGATTTTTTTGCTTTCTTTGCAGTCGCTTTGTCCTTAGTTAAGGGTGCTTGCAGTTGCACCATGGACGGCCCCCAAAAATGACAACAACATACAATTATTATTAACTAAACCTTATTTGTTATGTCAGAAGTAGCAGAAAAAGTAAAGGCAATCATCGTTGACAAGCTCGGAGTTGATGCTTCGGAGGTTACCGAGAGTGCAAGCTTTACCAACGATCTCGGTGCTGATTCTCTTGACACTGTAGAACTTGTTATGGAATTTGAGAAGGCTTTCAATATCCAGATTCCTGATGATGAGGCTGGTGACAAGATTCAGACAGTAGGCGACGCAATCGCATATATCGAGGAGAAAATCGGCTAATCCTTTTTTTCAGGATAAAAGTGAGGGATGGTCCATGCGGGCCATCCCTTTTCTGTCTTGAGGCGCCGGAGGAGTGGCACTTAGATGACGGCGGTCCTCCCCGCAAGCGGGTCCCCTCCCTATTCGGGAGCCAATGCCGCCGTCATCTAAGTGCCACTCCTCCGGCAACAATACTGACGTCAAAGGTTCTCCCCGCAAGCGGGTCCCCTCCCTATTCGGGAGCCAATGCCGCCGTCGATTTATTAATCGGTTGGGGGAATGAGAGCGGAGTCAGGATATGCGAAGGTGAACCGCAGTACAGGTTTTGCTCCTGAGGAGGCAGGTCCGTTCAGTATGCCCCTGTAGAAACGGTCTCGGTCCAACTCGCTGGATGTGCTGGTGTTCGATGATGTGGAGCCGCTGTTCAACATGCTGTAGTACATCATCATATTGTAATAGTTGCTGTATCCGTAGCTTCCGTATCCACCATAGCCGTAACCACCGTAACCGTATCCGCCATAACCATACCCTCCGTAGCCTCCGTACATGCTGTTGAGGTAGTTGTAGTACATCAGCTGGTTGTAGTAGTCGGTCTGTGAATTGCTATTGTCTTCAGTGACTGTCACTTCAGTTGCCATGATAAGGTTCCAGACGTCATAGTTGGACAGAGTTTCCTCATCCGGAGCCCCGCCGTCAGTCCTGAGCCAGAGTATCTTCTGAGCATGGAAACTGATGTCGGCCGTGTAGTTCATATTGGACCTGTCTATGTCGCCCTGGGCTTCGTTGGTGACAGCCGCGTCCGTGAGGTTGGCGTAGTTGTAGGAAACCTTGTCGCCATTGGTTGACTTGATTCTGCATACCGGGCTGAGCTTTTCCGGGAAGAACTTCATGTCAAGATAGTTTTCTGTCGGCATGGTGTAAGGTATGCATATGCTTGCCTTGTTTATAACAATGGTCGAGTCGTCAGGGTTGAGCCCCTCCTCTTCAAGCGCCTTCCGCATCAGTTCCCTCAGTTCTGCTGCCGTGACAACAGGCTTGAGTCCTGTTCCGCCTTCCACATATACGACATCTTTGGCCGTGCCTTCTGCAACCTTTCCTTCCTCCTCAATGGAGTTGAAGGCAAACTGCTCAGGCAGGGCTGAGGAAGAAGTCATCTTAGGGAAACTTATGGCTCCGAACATGAAGAGTATGGAGGTGTCGCGCACTTCCCCGTCGAACTTGCTCCTGAACTTGAGTTCGGCATAGTTGCCCGTCACATATCCGTTGCTGACTGCTATGTCCACATCGAAAAAGTTGAGCCTTCCGCCGTTACCGGCAGGTTCGTCGCAGGTAAGGAAAATGCCCGGGAACTTCTCCGTGTACCGGATGACCGAATCTATGACATAGAGGCCGTCCTCGTTCCTGAGTCCGAGCATTTTGTCGAACTGGGCCTTTCCGAAATCGCTGTTGAATGAGAATGAAAGGGAGTCTCCGCCATTGTATACCGGCGTGCCCTTGCTTATCAGGTTGCAGCCCTCGAAGTCAGACCGTTTCAGGTCGGAGGTGTATATCGAGGTCGAGTCCAGCTTCTTTCCGGCATCCTCGAGCGAATATACCCTTATGTTCTGGAGTATGCGCCGGTCTCCGTCCGACAGTACGGAAATGGTGTCCCTCTGGAGGGAGATATGGAAATCCCTGTATTCGGGAGACTCTCCGAAGTCGAGGGTGTCGTTGATAGGGACGAGGGTAAACGCGCTGCTCTTGACCGTAAGGCCGAAAGTCCCGTCGCGAAGGGCGCCTATGGTAATGCGCCTGGAACTGTATCCGGACATATGGGTGATTTTCCGATTCTCGATTCTCTCGAGCGGAAATTCTACCGTCCTGATTCTGTACTGCTGTTCTATGGGAATGTATCCGTTGCCCAGGTCTGTGTCCACCACCACGCATCCCGCTGCGCAGATGCAGGACAGGGCAACAGTAAGAAAACTCTTGGAATTCATTTAGAGATTGTCGTAAAATCTGTTGTATTCTTCAATGTATGACCCGTCCTCAAGCTGCCCGGCGTCGAACGGGAGTACCGGAAGTCCCTTTTCCTTGCAGAGTCCGGTGATTTCCGCAGGAATGTTGTCCGAACCGAGTATGACCCCGTCAGAATAACGGACCGCCAATTGAGCAAGTTGCATGCCATCCGGCGCGTTTCCAATGCCTGCATCCTCCTTGCAGAGATTGCCGAAAAGTATCTTCTCCTCGAGGTCGGGATCGAACTTTTCTCCGAAAGCTTCGTCATACAGCGACAGCACAATCTTGCTGCCTGCGAAGATAGGGTCGTCCTTGTACACCTTCTTGAGGTAGAGCGGAAGGATGTGGGAAATCCAGCCCTGGCAGTGGATGATATCCGGAGCCCAGCGCAGCTTCTTCACGGTTTCGAGCACGCCCCTGGCGAAGAAAACGGCCCTTTCGCCATTGTCCTCGAAGAATTTGCCCTCCGCGTCGCGGTAGGTCTGCTTGCGGTGGAAATAGTCCTCGTTGTCTATGAAATAAACCTGCATCCTTGCCGCGGAGATGGAAGCCACCTTGATAACGAGAGGCCTGTCCATTTCGTTCACGATGATATTCATCCCCGACAGCCTTATGACTTCGTGGAGCTGGTTCTTGCGTTCGTTCACGCAGCCGTAACGAGGCATGAAGGAGCGGATCTCGCGCCCTCTCTCCTGTATGCCCTGAGGAAGGTTCCGGCCTATGCCGGATATCGTGGTTTCCGGGAGGTAGGGGAATATCTCCGAATTGACAAAAAGGACTCTTTTTACATCACCCATAACACAGAACATTTTAGGACAATTTCGTAACAAAGATAAGAAAATTTTTTGAATTTCACTATCTTTGACCCCCGGACCGGCAGGGCCCGGATGTGGAAAATGGCGGAAAAGGACAATATCATAGGGCGTCGGCTCGTCAGCGCATATCTCTCTTCGGTGATCAGCATATCGCTGGTTCTCCTTCTGGTCGGCTTTTCCAGCCTCCTTATGGTCAATGCCGGAAGCGTGTCCAGATATTTCAAGGAGAACATGAAGGTCTCCGTGATGCTCAAGCAGAATGTTTCCGAGGCCAAGGCCTTTGCCTATCTTGAGAAACTCGGGGGCGAGCGTTTCATAAAGTCGGTGGACTATGTGTCGAGGGAACAGGGAATCAGGGAGATGAAAGAACTGCTCGGAGATGATTTCCTGGATGTTTTCGAGACAGCTCCCATACCGATTTCGATAGAGCTCTCCCTTGCGGCTGACTACGTCTCGGCGGACAGTCTCGAAATGATAAAGGCAGATCTGATGGACTCTCCGCTCGTGGACGAGGTGGTGTACCAGCGTCCCCTCGTGGATGCCCTGAACCAGAACATCAGCCGTATCTCGCTGGTGATGTCCGTACTCATCATAGCCCTGCTATTCATCTCCTTCGTTCTTATCAGCAACACTATGCGCCTGAGCGTATTTGCTCGCAGGTTCACCATACACACGATGCAGCTGGTCGGCGCGACACCGGCCTTTATCCGCCGGCCTTTCCTTATCCAGGGGCTGTTTCAGGGGCTGTTCGCCGCCATGCTGGCGATAATATACCTTCTGATATTCCTGCTTGTGGTAAGGTCGGGCTTTGCCCAGCTCTTTGCTGTGTTCCGTCTGCCCCTGCTCATCCTGGTGATGTTCATCGTGGTCATCTCCGGCATATTAATATGTGTGGGAAGCAGCTGGATAGTGGTGAACAGGCTGATCTCGATGCGCCGAGGCGAACTTTACTATTGAAGATATGGAAAAGAAATCAGGCAACAATAATGGAAAAGCCCCGAACATGGCGATAACCGCCAAGGGCTTGAGGCTTCTGCTCGCAGGCCTTATCGTCATAATTTCCGGCTACATACTCCTTATGGGCGGAGGAACGAAGGATCCTCAGAACTTCAGCTATGCGATGTTCGATTTCCGCAGGCTTGTGGCAGCCCCTCTTGTGATGATACTCGGCATCGTCATAGAGGTTGTCGCCATTATGGGAGTGTTCAAGGATAAGGAGGAAAAGTGATGGACTGGTGGCAGGCGATAGTCCTTGGAATAGTCCAGGGCCTCACGGAGTTTCTTCCGGTAAGCAGCAGCGGTCATCTGGCAATAGGGCGCGAGGTGCTCGGTGTCGAAGCGGCCGGGGATGTCACCTTCGAGGTTGCGGTCCATGCAGCCACTGTGCTCGCGACCATAGTTGTGTTCCGCCGTCAGATATGGCGTCTCCTGTGCGGCCTGTTCAAGTTCAGATACAATGACGAGACCGACTATCTCCTGAAGATAGCTGTGTCCATGATACCCGTGTTCATAGTCGGGGTTTTCTTCAAGGACTATGTCGAGCAACTCTTCGGAAGCCTCCCCGTTGTAGGCATTGCCCTGCTCGTTACGGCGCTGCTGCTGTTTCTTTCGGACCGCGGCAGAGCCCGGATTCCGGCCCCTGCGGGCTGCCCCGAGACACTTCCGGATAAGGCAGACTGCCCTGAGACACTTCCGGATACGGCTCCAGTCCGCCACCGCAACGGAATCTCCTATCTCCAGGCACTGGTAATAGGTCTGAGCCAGGCTATTGCGGTGATTCCGGGACTTTCCCGTTCCGGCACCACCATCTCCACTGGTCTTCTCTGCGGAGTGCGCCGCGAGGATGTGGCCCAGTTCTCCTTCCTGATGGTTCTTGTGCCAGTTCTCGGCGAGGCTTTTCTTGATGTGGTGGGCGGAGACCTGGCCTCTTCGTCCGTCGGCGCCCTGCCCCTGCTGCTGGGTTTCGTCTCTGCGTTCGTTTCCGGCCTGCTTGCCTGCAAGGTGATGCTCGCTCTTGTCAGGAGGGCTCGAATGAAGTGGTTTGCCCTCTACTGTGCCATAGTCGGCCTTGCCGTGCTCGGCTTTGTTCTCTGGTGCATAATTGCCCTCGGCTGATTGTCCGCTTCCTTTTCCATCTTCCGCTTTTACGATAAAATGTCCACCACGGCTTCCATCGATTCACTCAGTTCATTCCCGACCCGCACCGACTCTGCCGCCGAGGATTCCGTTCCACGCACGGGCGTGAGGAAGGCGTATTTCGTTTCGGATGTCCACCTGGGATTGGATGTGGCCGACCCCGCAGACCGCGAGGCCCGTTTCGTGCGTTTTCTCCGGTCCATAGCCTCGGATGCCGACAGCCTGTATATGCTCGGGGATATCTGGGATTTCTGGTACGAATACAAATATGTCGTCCCGAAGGGCTATGTACAGGTATTTGCCGCAATTCAGGATCTTGTCGCCGCGGGAGTCAAGGTCTATTTCTTCCAGGGCAACCACGATGTATGGACATATTCCTATTTCGAGGAAATGGGGATGACGCGCCTGACTCAGCCGGCGCTCGTGAGGGTAGGGTCCATGAACCTGTGCCTAGGTCACGGCGACGGTCTCGGACCGGTACCGGCGGGCTACCGCATTCTCCGCTCCATATTCCATTCGCGAGTGCTCCAGGCCTTGTTCAGCGCCATCCATCCGCGAATAGCGTTTGCCCTCGGGAATTCATGGTCCCGGCACAACCGCCTCGCCAGGGGAGAGGAGTACGTCTTCAAGGGCGAGGATGAACCCCTGTATCGCTTTGCGGTTGAATACGCGCGCGACCACGAGGTCGACGGCTTCGTCTTCGGACATTACCACTGCGCGGTCGACAGCATCCTTCCGGGCGGGCAGCGCTTCGTCATACTCAAAGACTGGATGGACGGTTCTCCTTTTTTAAGTATTTCTCTGGAATGACGACTTCCGGGGGATATTCCCAGAAAAGAGAGTAGTAGAAATTCGGGAAACTACCGTCTTCCCATTTGGAAATGAGATCCTCCACGTCGGCATCCTCCCCGTCGGGGTCGTAGTGCTTCTTGAGGTCGGATCCGAACATCTTTGCCATGCCCTGCCAGAAGCCGGCTGCCATTCCGTTCCTGTATTCCTTTATTATGGCGAAGGACGATTTGCCCGCCTCCCTGTCTATGAGCTTCATCAGAAGGCGCCCCTGATTGACCGTAAGGTTTTTCAGAGGCTTTTCGAATACCCGGAAAAGCTCGTTCTGCTTCTTTTTGAGATACTTTTCCCTCTTTCCGCCCCTGAGTCTATCCGCCTCGAGAGTGCTGTCCACTTCGATAAGCAACTCTCTGGCGACAAGGGCATAGGGATAGGTCTTGCTGAAATTGTGTACGAGGCGGTAGTATTTTCTCCAGTCGCGTCCCTTCTGGCGCGGAATCTTTGGATATATCTTCGCGGCGCGGATCTGGTCCAGATAGATGGTGTCCTTTCCTTCGACTATGTACTCGAGGAATCCGCCGCTCTGCCTGCGCCGGCTCTGGGCACCGGCATCAGCGCATAAAAGGGACAGGAGCAGTATCGCCCCCGAGGTCAATGCGACCGTATGTATCCTGAATCCTTTCATTTATCCGTTTCTTCGCCGCCTGCGGTTGTTTGTATTCCGCTGCCTGCGGGCGTATCAAAGCAAAGATATAACTTCTTCCGACAATCCCATCCGCGGCCTGTGTTTCCAAGTTCATTCCAGCCGCCTCGGGACGGGTGTTGATAACTTGTTTCAAAGGCGGTCCAAAATCACGCGAAATATTTTTTATCACCTATCGTAACTCTCTGTATATACGATGATTGACTATCAAATTTTCTGGTCGAAAATATTTGAATATTTTGTTTTTCACTATTGTTAATTGAGGATTTTTGACTATCTTTGCAGTCCCATAATTGAGGTGAAGTACGCCCAACCAGCTGAAACTCAATTAGTTAGGCTTATTACGAAAATTTTTTAAAGTAATAGAACAATGTTACAACCGAAGAAAACAAAATTCAGAAGAATGCAGAAGGGCCGCATGAAGGGCATGGCGCAGAGAGGCGCTCAGCTCAGCTTTGGCTCCTTCGGCATCAAGACCTTGGAGAACTGCTGGCTCACCGGTCGTCAGATCGAGGCTGCCCGTCAGGCTGTTTCACGTTATATGAAGCGTGAGGGACAGGTTTGGATCAGGGTCTTCCCGGACAAGCCTTACACCAAGAAGCCGGCTGAAGTCCGAATGGGTAAGGGTAAGGGTAATCCTGAAGGATTCATCGCCCCTATCACCCCGGGCCGTATCATCATCGAAATCGACGGCGTATCGCTTGATATCGCTAAGGAAGCACTCCGCCTCGGTGCGCAGAAGCTCCCTATTGCAACCAAGTTCGTCGTTCGCAGGGACTATGTGGAATAATTTAATGGAGAAATGACAATGAAAACATCTGAAGTACGCGAAATGTCTATCGCTGACCTGCGCGACCGCATCGCAGTCGAAAGGGCCAAGCTTGACAGCATGAAGGTAAACCACGCAATTTCTCCACTGGAGGACACCTCCAAGATCAACAAGGCAAGAAAGGACATCGCTCGTATGCTTACCATCCTTGCTGAAAAAGAGAAACAGAACTAAACTTGAATTCTGATGGAAAGAAATCTTCGCAAGGAAAGAATAGGTATTGTGGTCAGCAATAAGATGGACAAGTCCATCGTGGTTGCAGTAGCAACTCAGGAAAAGCACCCTATTTACGGAAAGTTCGTAAAGAAGACCACCAGGTTCGTTGCTCATGACGAGAAGAACGAGTGCAGCGAGGGCGATACCGTCCGCATCATGGAGACCCGTCCGTTGAGCAAGACAAAGAACTGGAGATTAGTAGAAATCGTAGAAAAAGTTAAGTAGTAATGATACAGCAGGAATCACGTTTACAGGTGGCTGACAACAGCGGCGCAAAGGAAGTGCTCTGCATCCGCGTCCTCGGGGGTACCCGTCACCGTTATGCCAAGGTCGGCGACAAGATTGTCGTTGCAGTCAAGAGCGCGCTCCCTACAGGCGATGCCAAGAAGGGAACCGTTTCCAAGGCTGTCGTAGTCCGCACCAAGAAGGAAATCCGTCGTCCGGACGGTTCATACATACGTTTCGACGATAACGCTTGCGTTCTTCTCAACAATGCAGGCGAGCTTCGTGGCACCCGTATCTTCGGCCCGGTTGCGAGGGAACTTCGCGAGAATTACATGAAGATTGTATCACTGGCACCAGAGGTCCTTTAATTGATGAACGTTATGAAGAAGATCCACATTAAGAAAGGCGATACCGTGTATGTGAATGCCGGTAACGACAAGGGCAAGACCGGAAAGGTACTTGAGGTCGTTCCTTCGAAGGACCGTGCCATCGTAGAGGGTATCAACATCGTAAGCAAGCATACCAAACCGAACTCCCAGCATCCGCAGGGCGGTATTGTTAAACAGGAGTCAAGCATCCATATCTCCAACCTCCAGCTCATCGACCCTAAGTCTGGCAAGGCTACCCGCGTCGGTTACAGGATGGACGGTGACAAGAAGGTTCGCTACTCTAAAAAATCAGGAGAGGAGATCTAGTATATGGCAAAGAAGAATACAACAGGCGAGCAGCAGGCAGTACCTGCAGGATATGTTCCTAGCCTCGCAAAGGTATACAAGGAGGAGATCGTTCCTCAGCTCATGAAGCAGTTCGGCTACTCTTCCGTCATGCAGTGCCCTAAGCTCGTGAAGATTACCATCAATCAGGGTGTGGGCGACGCAACTGCAGACAAGAAGCTCGTGGACGTGGCCCAGCAGGAGCTCACCGCCATCACAGGTCAGAAGGCTGTCACTACGGTTTCGAGGAAGGATATTTCCAACTTCAAGCTCCGTAAGGGTATGCCTATCGGTGCAAAGGTTACTCTCCGCGCCGTCAAGATGTACGAGTTCCTCGAGAGGCTCATCCGTGTGACCCTGCCTCGTATCCGCGACTTCAACGGAGTTGCAGAGAAGATGGACGGTCAGGGTAACTACACCCTCGGTATCAAGGAGCAGATCATATTCCCTGAAATCGATATCGAGAAGGTTACCAAGATTCTCGGTATGGAAATCACTTTCGTAACTACGGCCAAGACCGATGAAGAGTGCCACGCGCTTCTCAAGGCATTCGGTCTTCCATTCAAGAAAAACAACAAATAAAGAGAACAGAAATGGCAAAAGAATCAATGAAGGCTCGCGAGGTAAAGCGCGCGAAAATGATTGCCGAGTATGCAGAGAAGAGGAAAGCTCTCAAGGCCGCAGGTGATTGGGCCGCTCTTGACAAGCTCCCTAAGAACTCCTCTCCTTGCCGTCAGCACAACCGCTGCTCTCTCACCGGAAGACCGAAAGGATATATGCGTGCATTCGGCATCAGCCGTATCCAGTTCCGTGAGATGGCAAGCAACGGCCTCATCCCTGGCGTTAAGAAAGCAAGCTGGTAACATATACCTCATAACAACAATTATCAACAACATTGGATATCGGGCGTGAAATTGCGCCGGTTTCTACAAAAACAAACAAAAAAATGACTGATCCAATTGCAGATTATCTGACAAGAATCCGCAACGCTTACAGCGCTGGAAAGAAAGTTGTCGAGATCCCTTCCTCCAAGATGAAGATGGCTCTCACAAAGATTCTTTGCGAGAAGGGTTATATCCTTAGCTACAAGTTCGTTGAGGGTACTCCTGCCTCCACTATCAAAATCGCTCTCAAGTATCATCCTCAGACCAAGACTCCTGCCATCAAGGCAATAGAGAGAATCTCCCGTCCGGGTCTCAGGAAGTATGCTGACGTCGAGAACATGCCTCGCGTCCTCAACGGACTCGGCATCGCCATCCTCTCTACGTCGAAGGGTGTCATCACCGACAAGGAAGCCCGCGAGCTCAACGTCGGCGGTGAGGTATTGTGTTACGTATATTAAAATAAGCACTTAGAAATGTCAAGAATTGGTAAATTGCCTGTACACCTTCCTGCCGGAGTGACCGTTGAGGTTCTCGATGGCAATGTTGTGAAGGTTAAAGGACCTCTCGGCACTCTCAGTCAGAAAGTGGACTCTGACATCACTGTGGCCGTAGAGGGAACAGAAGTAAAATTGTCCCGTCCGACTGACGCTCCGAGACACCGCTCTCTCCACGGTCTCTACCGTGCGCTCATCCACAATATGGTTGTAGGCGTATCCGAGGGCTTCACTATCCAGCAGGAGCTTGTCGGTGTCGGTTACCGTGTGGAGGCCCAGGGCCAGATGCTCATCTTCTCCCTCGGTTACTCTCACGATATCCAGCTCCTTCTTCCTGAGGAGATTAAGGCTGAGGCCGCTGCTGTGAAGAAGGGCCAGAATCCTGTCCTCGTCCTCAAGAGCTGTGACAAGCAGCTTGTAGGCCAGGTTGCCGCAAAGATCCGCTCATTCCGCAAGCCGGAGCCTTACAAGGGTAAAGGTATCAAGTTCGTTGGTGAACAGCTTCGTCGCAAGGCTGGTAAGTCAGCAAGTGCTAAATAATAGGAGATTGAGTTATGGCATTGAATAAAATTGAAAGAAGAAGAAGAATTCATTACCGTATCCGCAAGGTCGTGAATGGCACTGCTGAAAGGCCAAGAATGGTCGTTTTCAGAAGCAACAAGCAGATTTATGTCCAGGTTGTAGACGACCTTAAGGGCGTAACCCTCGCAGCCGCAGCTTCCAACGACAAGGAGCTTGCAGTGGAGTGCAAGGGTAAGAGCGGTATCGACGCTGCAGCAATCGTCGGAAAGAAGATTGCGGAGCGCGCTATCGCAGCCGGTATCACCACAGTGTCTTTCGACCGTGGAGGTTACCTCTATCACGGAAGAGTTAAAAGTTTGGCAGACGCTGCCCGCGAAGGTGGCTTAAATTTCTAAAGAGACTATGGCAAATACAAATGTTAAAAGAGTAAAGACGTCTGACCTTGACCTCAAGGACAGGCTTGTAGCCATCCAGCGTGTGACAAAGGTCACTAAGGGTGGTCGTCACTTCAGCTTTGCTGCCATTGTTGTGGTAGGTGACGAGAACGGCGTTGTAGGCTATGGTCTTGGAAAGGCTAACGAAGTGACTACAGCCATATCGAAAGGTGTTGAAGACGCAAAGAAGAACCTCGTGAAGGTTCCTGTTCTCAACGGTACCATTCCTCACGAGCAGGAGTCCAAGTTCGGCGGCGCACGCGTATTCATGAAGCCGGCAGCTCCCGGTACTGGAGTAAAGGCCGGTGGTGCCATGCGTGCCGTGTTCGAGTCTGTCGGCATCAGGAACATCCTTGCAAAGTCCAAGGGTTCATCCAACCCTCACAACCTTGTAAAGGCTACCGTTACCGCTCTTACCGAGCTTCGTGACGCGTATACCGTTGCCGGCCTCCGTGGTATTCCTATGAGTCGTGTATTTAAAGGTTAAGGAGGACAGAGATTATGGCAAAACTTAGAATTACCCAGACCAGAAGCAGGAGCGGCGCTACCAAAAGGCAGATCGCCAATCTCCAGTCACTCGGTCTTCACAGAGTCAACCAGACTGTAGAGGTTGAGCTCAATCCTGTATCAAAGGGCATGGTCGAGAAAGTTCTCCACCTTGTCAAAGTAGAAGAAATCAACTAGGAGGACCCCTGAAATGAAATTGAACAATTTGACACCAGCTGCTGGTTCAAGAAGCAGCCAGAAGAGAATCGGTCGTGGAGAAGGCTCCGGTCACGGCGGCACATCAACCCGTGGTCACAAGGGAGCGCAGGCACGTTCCGGTTACTCACGCAAGATCGGTTTCGAGGGTGGCCAGATGCCAATCCAGCGACTCCTTCCGAAGTGGGGTTTCACTAACCCTACCCGCGTCGAGTACAAGGGCATCAATGTTTCCGTCCTCCAGACCATAGCTGACAGCAAGAATGTCGATACCATTGACAGGGAGACCATCATTGCTGCAGGTTACGCAAGCAAGAACGCGCTCATCAAGATTCTCGGCAACGGTGAACTCACCGCAAAGCTCGAGGTTTCCGCTGACGCATTCTCAAAGTCGGCCATCGCAAAGATCGAGGCTGCCGGCGGAAAGGCAATCACCATCGAATAACTGAATCACAATGAAGAAATTCATTCAGACTATTCAGAATATCTTCAAGATTGAGGAGCTTCGCAAGAGGATTGGTTACACAGTCCTCCTGCTGCTCGTCTATCGTCTCGGCAGCTTCATAGTGCTTCCGGGTATCGATCCGACGATGCTTGCCAAACTCCAGTCAACGTCTTCAGAGGGTCTTGTAGGCCTCCTGAACATGTTCTCCGGAGGTGCATTCGGCAACGCTTCAATCTTCGCGCTGGGTGTGATGCCGTACATCTCGGCATCTATCGTCATCCAGCTTCTGGGTCTCTTCGTCCCTTACTTCAGGAAGCTCCAGATGGAGGGCGAGAGCGGCCGCAGGAAGATGAATCAGCTTACAAGGTATCTCACCATCCTGATTCTCTGCATCCAGGGCCCTGCCTATGTGGCCAATCTTCACAACCAGGTGCCTGTCGAGGCATTCGTGGCAGTCAACAAGCTCGGTTGGAGCAACTTCATGTTCAACCTTGTTTCCACTGTCATTCTCCTCGGAGGCTCGATGTTCGTGATGTGGCTCGGTGAGCGCATTACCGACCGCGGTATCGGAAACGGTATCTCCATCATTATCATGATCGGTATCATCGCGCGTCTTCCTTTCGCTCTCTTCGCAGAGGCTGCAGAGAAGTTCAACTCCACTACCGGCGGTCCGCTTCTGCTCATCGTCGAGCTTGTGGTTCTCTTCCTCGTGTTCATCGCAGCCATCGCTCTCGTACAGGCAGTCCGCAAGGTTCCCGTACAGTATGCGAAGAGGCTTGTGGGCAACAAGCAGTATGGCGGTGTGCGTCAGTACATCCCTATGAAGATCAACGCAGCCGGCGTGATGCCTATCATCTTCGCCCAGGCTCTGATGCTCTTCCCGCTTATTTTCTCTCATTTTGACGCAACCCGCGGTTTCGCCGCAGCGATGAGCAACTATACCGGCTTCTGGTATAACCTCGTGTTCGGAATCCTTGTCATCATCTTCACGTACTTCTATACTGCCGTTACCGTCAACCCGACAATGATGGCTGAAGACATGAAGAAGAACGGAGGTTTCATCCCGGGCGTAAAGCCAGGCAAGAAGACTGTGGAGTATCTCGACAGCATTATGTCGAGGGTTACCCTTCCGGGCTCCATCTTCCTCGCCATCATTGCGATTCTTCCTGCCTTCGCCACTCTCCTGGGAGTGAACAACCAGTTCGCAAGTTTCTACGGCGGTACTTCTCTCCTCATCCTTGTCGGAGTCGTTCTCGACACCCTTCAGCAGATAGAGAGTTACCTCCTTATGCGCCACTATGACGGTCTTATGAAGACCGGAAGGTTGACAGGCCGTTCCGGAATGTAATTTCGTTGAGTTCTTTGATAGATGATTACTCCTAAGACTGAGGAAGAGATAGAGCTGATGCGCGAGAATGGCATTCTCGTTTCCAAGACATTGGCGGAGGTCGGTAAGCTGGTTGCCCCAGGTGTGACAACTCTTGAGTTGAATAGGGTGGCCGAGACCTTTATCCGTGACCACGGAGCTATCCCAAGCTTCCTTGGGTATGATGGTTTTCCTGCAGCTCTCTGCATCTCTGTAAACGACATCGTCGTGCACGGTTTCCCTTCGGATTACGTGCTCAAGGAAGGCGATATAGTTTCAGTGGACTGCGGAACGTTATATAAAGGATGGAACGGAGATTCGGCATACACTTTCCCTGTAGGGGATGTGGATGCTGAAACCCGTCGCCTCCTCGATGTGACGAAGGCGTCCCTTTATGAGGGTATTGCCGCGGCCGTTGCAGGCAACCGTACCGGCGATATAGGTTACGCGGTACAGACGTACGCAGAGTCATTCGGTTTTTCCGTTGTCCGTGAACTCGAAGGTCACGGGATCGGAAGAAAGATGCACGAGGTTCCGGGCGTTCCCAACTACGGCAAGCCGGGAAGGGGAACCAAACTTGTGGATGGAATGACCATCTGCATAGAGCCTATGATCAATGCGGGCAACCGCGGTGTGTATCTCGCAAAAAATGGTTGGGCAGTGCACACGGCGGACCACAGGAACTCGGCTCACTACGAACTGACCGTAGTAGTCAGGAAAGGCCGGGCGGAGCAGTTATCTACCTTTGAATACATTGAAAATATATAGTGTTAAATTTTAAAGTGATATTCTAAATGCCAAAGCAAGCTTCCATTGAACAAGAGGGCGTTATCATAGAGACCCTTCCGAATGCGATGTTCAAAGTCGAACTCGAAAATGGCCACGTGATTCTCGCCCACATCTCGGGAAAGATGAGGATGCATTATATCAGAATCCTTCCGGGAGATCGTGTGAAGGTTGAGATGTCACCTTATGATTTATCAAAGGGAAGAATATTTTTCAGGTACAAATAAATCACTACTATAATGAAAGTCAAGACTTCCATCAAAAAGCGCAGCGAGGATTGCAAGATAGTTAAGCGTAAAGGCCGCCTTTATGTTATCTGCAAGAAGAACCCTAAGTTCAAGATGCGCCAAGGTTGAACCCATATTGTATAACCAATAAAGCAAACATAGATTATGGCAAGAATAGCCGGTGTTGATTTACCTAACAACAAACAGGGAGAGATAGGCCTTACCTATATCTTCGGAATCGGACGCAGCTCAGCCAAGAGGATACTCTCTGAGTGCGGAATCGACAGCACCATCAAGGTTGGCGACTGGAACGACGAGCAGATTGCTGCAATCCGTTCCCTCATTGCTTCCGAGTACAAGATCGAAGGTGAGCTCCGTTCTTCCATCCAGCTTAACATCAAGCGTCTTATGGATATCGGATGCTACAGGGGAATCCGTCATCGTCTCGGTCTTCCTGTACGCGGTCAGAGCACCAAGAACAACGCCCGTACCAGAAAGGGTAAGAAGAAAACCGTTGCAAACAAGAAGAAGGCAACCAAATAATTTTGATGAATTATGGCAAAGAAAGCTACAACAACAAAGAAAAGAGTTGTCAAGGTTGACGCTTATGGCGAGGCTCATATTTCATCAACCTTCAACAACGTCATCGTCACTCTCACTAACAGCATAGGTCAGGTTATCAGCTGGTCTTCTGCAGGTAAGAGCGGATTCCGCGGTTCAAAGAAGAACACTCCGTATGCAGCTCAGGTTGCTGCCCAGGATTGCGCAAAGACTGCGTACGATCTTGGTCTGCGCAAGGTGAAGGCATACGTGAAGGGTCCTGGCCAGGGACGTGAGTCTGCAATCAGGACTATCCACGGTGCAGGTATTGAGGTTACCGAGATTATCGACGTAACTCCTATGCCTCACAACGGATGCCGTCCTAAGGGCCGTCGTAAAGTTTAATTTGAGAATCCTATAAAGCACAGATTACCATGGCAAGATATACTGGACCTAGTACAAAAATCGCCCGCAAGTTCGGCGAGCCTATCTACGGACCTGACAAGTATTTCGAGAAGAGGAACTTCCCTGCCGGACAGCATGGTCTCGCACGCAAGCGCAAGAAAGTTTCCGAGTACGGTACACAGCTCAAGGAGAAGCAGAAGGTTAAATATACCTACGGAGTTCTCGAGCGTCAGTTCCGCAACCTTTTCGAGAAGGCATCCCGCATGAAGGGTATGACCGGTGAGAACCTCATCATCCTTCTCGAGAGCCGCCTCGACAACATCGTTTACCGTATGGGTGTGGCTCCTACAAGGGCTGCTGCACGTCAGCTCGTTTCACACTGCCACATCACCGTCAACGGCGAGGTGTGCAACATCCCTTCTTCTCTCGTGAAGCCAGGTGACGTGGTTGCAGTGCGCGAGCGCTCCAAGAGCCTTGAGGTCATCACCAACAGCGTGGCCTCAGCCAACAGGTTCTCCTGGATCGAGTTTGATGCAAAGAACCTTTCCGGCAAGTACCTCAGCACTCCTGTACGTGAGGAAATCCCGGAGACAATCAACGAGCAGCTTATCGTCGAGCTTTACTCCAAGTAATGATTAACACCAAAAAGAAAACAATATGGCAATCTTAGCATTTCAGAAACCTGACAAGGTGATTATGCTTGAAGGCACCGACACCGTCGGCCGTTTCGAGTTCAGGCCTCTTGAGCCTGGATACGCGCAGACCATCGGCAATGCACTTCGCCGCATACTCCTCTCGTCTCTGGAAGGTTTTGCTATCAGTTCCATCAAGATTTCAGGTGTTGACCAGGAGTTCGGAACCATCGCCGGCGTCATCGAGGGAATGCAGGACATCATCCTCAACCTCAAGCAGGTAAGGTTCAAGAGAATGGTTGATACCGTGGACACTGAGACGGCAAATCTCATTATCAGCGGCAAGCAGGAGTTTACTGCAGAGGATATTTCCAAGGGATTGTCTTCTTTCAAGGTGTTGAACCCTGAACTGCATATCTGCACTCTTGAGACAGCAGTCAAGCTCGAGATCACCCTTACCATCACAAAAGGAAGGGGCTTCGTTCCTGCAGAGGAGAGCCGCGACCCTAATGCGCCTCTGGGAACTCTCGCAGTCGATGCCATCTACACTCCTATCGTCAATGTCAACTGGATTCAGGATGACTGGCGTGTCGAGCAGAAGACCGACTATGAGAAGCTCACTCTCGAGATTACCACTGACGGATCCATCTCTCCTATGAATGCGCTTCAGGAGGCTGCAAATATCCTTATCTACCACTTCAGACTCTTTACGGACGACAAGAAGGTGGCTCTCGAGAGCCATATTGACTCCGACCCTAAGGAGCTTGACGAGGAGTCCCTCAGGACAAGGCATCTCCTTCTCACCAAGCTGTCCGATATGGGCTTGTCAGTGAGGGCATACAACTGCCTCAAGGCCGCTGATATCGACACTTTCGCTGATCTGGTTTCCTACTCCCGTTCCGAGCTGATGAAGTTCAGGAACTTCGGAAGGAAGTCACTCAGCGAGATTGATGAGCTCGTCGAGAAGATGAAGCTGTCGTTCGGAATGGACGTCACCAAGTATAATATTGAACCCAAGAATCACCAGACCGTATAACAATGAGGCACAATAAAGCAATCAACCACCTTGGACGCAAGAGTGGTCACCGCAAAGCCCTTATGTCCAATATGGCTTGTTCTCTTATTCTCCACAAGAGAATCGAGACAACTGTAGCAAAGGCAAAGGCTCTCCAGTCCTATGTAGAGCCGCTCATCACCAAGTCAAAGGAGGATACCACACACTCCCGCCGCGTGGTCTTCAGCTACCTCAAGAGCGCTCAGGCAACTGCTGAACTTTACCGCACCGTAGCTCCTAAGGTGGCAGAGCGTCCGGGTGGATATACCCGCGTTCTCAAGACCGGATTCCGTCAGGGAGACGGCGCAGATATGGCTATCATCGAGCTTGTTGACTTCAATGAGGCAGCTCTTGCAGCTTCTCCTAAGGCTGAGGCCAAGAAGAGCACCCGTCGCAGCCGCGCCAAGAAGGCTGAGGCAGCAGAGGCTCCTGTAGCAGAGGCTCCTGTAGCAGAGGCTCCGGCAGCAGAGTAAGTCTCCTGTAGAGGCTCCGGCAGCAGAGTAAGTCTCCTGCACAATAAGTAAAAGAGGTCGACCCCCTGGGTCGGCCTCTTTTGTCAATTTCATTATGGATACTGCCTTTGGGAAAAGCCTTACTCCATCTCGAAGAAACGCGCCTGCGCGAGTAGGCTGGCGCC
>JAEDEB010000102.1 GCA_016293535.1 Bacteroidales bacterium
AGGTCCCGGACAAGTTCGCAAGGGCCGGATTCCACGCCGTGAAGTCCGAGTTCGTCGATGCCCCACTCGTGGAGGAACTGCCTATGGCCCTGGAGTGCAGGGTGCGCTCGTATGATACCGAGACCGACATCCTCAGGGGCGAGATAGTGAACGTCTCCGCCGACGAAGCCATACTTACCGATGGAAAGATCGACCCGGCGAAACTCCGCCCGATAGTCTTTGATCCGGTAAACCACGACTATCTGGAACTCGGAGCGAAGGCGGGCAAGGCCTTCGGCGAAGGCAACAAGCTGAAATAAGGAGGAGCCGATGCCGGGACTTTTGGAATACGACATGGGTGGGGGAGTGCGCGCCTTCACCGCAGGGCGTGACGTGCCGCTGCCCTGTGCGGTGGTGCAGCCGCATCAGACCCACTCGACGGTGGTGGCCCACGTGGACAGGCCCGGACTCACAAGGGAGGACCTCGAAGGGGTGGATGCCCTGGTGACGGACCTTCAGGGTGTCGCCATCGGGGTCAGGACAGCGGACTGCATACCGGTCCTGCTGTACGATCCGGTGCACGGGGCAATCGGCGCCGCGCATAGCGGATGGCGGGGAACGGTCAACATGATAAGCAAGAAGACAGTGATGGAGATGTGCCGCCTGTTCGGTTCCCATCCAGGGGACATCCGTGCCGTCATAGGTCCGGGAATAGGCTATGACAGTTTCCAGGTAGGTGAGGAAGTGGCCCTGACCTTCAAGGAATCTGGATTCCCGATAGACAGGATATGGTCGTTCAGGGGAGCGCGGAAGGAAGGGACGATGGAGGGCGGCCACCACCTTGACCTGAAGGAGTGTGTGCGCCATTCACTTGTGGAGTGCGGAGTGGCAGATGGGAACATAAGCGTCTCTGACATAGACACCTACACGGACGGACGTTTCTTTTCGGCTCGCCGCGAGGGAATCTCCTGCGGCAGGAACATCAATGCTATAATGCTTGTATGAAAGAGGACAGACTTTCGCAGACAATAGAGTTCTGCAAACTAATAGACAGGGAGAAATTCGTGCAGCGCCGCACCTACCTCTCCGACGGGGAACGTCTGGAGAACGATGCGGAGCACGCTTGGCACATGGCCGTGATGGCGCTCCTGCTTTCCGAATATGCCAACGAGAAGGTGGATGTCCTGAAGGTGGTGAGCCTGCTTCTCGTCCATGACCTCGTCGAGATCTACGCCGGCGACACCTTCGCCTATGACGAGGAAGGGAAGAAGACACAGAGGGAGAGGGAAGCGGCAGCGGCCAAAAGGCTGTACTCCCAGCTTCCGGAGGATCTGGCAGGGAGGATGCGCTCGCTCTGGGATGAGTTCGAGGAGTGGGGGAGTGCCGAGAGCAGGTTCGCCCACACCCTTGACAACTTCCAGCCGCTTCTCCTGCAGCACGCCAGCGGCGGGCGGGCCTGGAGGGAAGGAGGACGGCGTCTCTCTGAGGTTATGGAGAGGAACGCCCGCTCTGCCGAAGGCTCCTGCACGCTCTGGGAGTTCGCCCGTGAGCACTTCATCCAACCGGAGATCGATAAGGGTAACCTCATAGACGATATTGACTGATGCCCCCTGAACAGCTGCCTGCACTTCTTCTTGCCATCCTTGCCGTTGGGTACACCCCGGGTCCGGCGAACATCTACGCCATGTCGTGCTCGATCAGGCACGGCTGGCGCGCTTCGATGCGAATGTGGTGCGGACTGCTGTGCGGCTTCCTTGCCTCTGCGCTTCTGGCGGCCGTCGCCGCCCACTTTGCCGGGATGGCTTTCAAGGAGTATGTCCAGTACCTTCGCTACCTTGCAGTGGCATACATCCTGTACCTTGCTTGGAAGACATACCGCTCCGGTGTCTCATCCGATGGGGATGCCGCACCGACCTTCTCGAGCGGCTTCATCGTGCAGCTGACCAACGCCAAGATCATTCTCTTCGACCTCAGCTGCTACTCGGCATTCATCCTTCCGTATTCTCGAAGATTCATAGACCTGCTCCCGGTAACGGCCCTTCTTCTGCTTGCAGGCCCGGGGGCCAACCTAGTATGGCTACTGGCCGGCGGTGCGATCAAGCCGTTTGTCTCCAGATACGCAGGGACAGTCTCTATCGTGATGGCCATCGCTCTTCTTGTATGCGCAGTTATGATGCTCTTCATCTGAGCATTCTCTTCCTTACATCCATCCTTTGAGAATTCAAAACACTTCAGTATGAGGACATCTGCGCGATGTCCTTGAGAATAACGTATTCGGTGATATGGTCGAGTGATATCAAAATGAAGGGATTCTCGGCGGCATATCATTGTGTCCAATGATAGAAAAATCAATTAAAGGATTATTAGGGATTATTAGATGAGATTTCATATTCAAACAACTATGTTTACAGATGTTAATTGCAGAATACTTTTGTAATTATGCGTGGATAACCATGAATGCTACAATCTTTTCCAGACTATTGAGAATTCTATTTTATTTTTTTGTTTTTTGTTTCTTCCTAACAAAAATATACTATATTTGTTAGTAAAGTTCGGTAAATGGATGGAGTAACACAGCAGATGAGGGATATGATCCGTGGGTGGGACCGCGGCCGCATTTTCTTTCTCGATGATTTCGCGACCCTGGAGAGCCCCGGAGCCGTCAGGTTCGCCCTGCTGGGTATGGTAAAGGAGGGTTTTGTCATACGTCTAGCCCGTGGAGTCTACTGTTACCCGGAAATAAGCGGCGAGTTCGGTATGAAAAGGATTATCCCTTCAGATGAGCGTATTGCTTACTGCATCGCAGAGAAGGAAAAGGTAAGGATTATCCCCTATGGAGATCAGGCAGCTTACAAGCTTGGACTGACCACAATGAGAATATCTGACTTGAAATACCTCACTGATGGAGCGCCACGCAAGATAAATCTCTCGGCGACAAAGAAAATCTACTTCAACCATACCGATGAAGTCAAGATGTTCGGATACCGCAACGAAACGATGCAGAATATTGCGTCAGCAATTCGGTTTTTGACCGAAGAAATGATTGATGGTGAAAGGAAGAGGGTCATTCATAAACACCTTCGTACGGTCCCAGAAGAAGATTTCCGGCACGACATCACTATACCCCCAGCGTGGGTAGGGAAAATCATAACAGATATTTGGAATAATTGAGATATGACTGTTGAAGAGCTTACTAATATATTCCTGCGTCTTGAGATGGCAGATAAGGCGAATGACAGTGAATTCCTGTTCGGGAGCAGCGAAGATGGAGCTGACCCGTTCCCCATAACGGGAGTGATTCTCGATGACGAAGGTGATGTGTGTCTGGAATCCGATGACAGGATGGAAGAAGGCCTGTCTGCAGCCGAGCTGGCGGAGGCCGTCTCGGTATATGACGGGAATAAGACCATCTATTTTGTTCACATTGACAGGGAAGGGGAGAGTACTCTCTTCAATATCAAGGACGGAGGGACAAAGGACCGCTATTCTGAAGATCTGAGGATCATACAGGCAGGCCGTCTGATCGAGGCTCTCGGAGAATATTCTCCCGAGTCCATCCTGCATTTTGAGAGCGGGACGATCAACTTCACGGTAAACTCGATCTATGAGGACAGCGAAGGATGCGTCTGTCTTGAGTCTAACGAGATAATGGAACTGGATGACTATCCTGTGGGGCTGCTGATGGAGGATCTATCCCACAATTCAGAAGAGACCGGAATCTATTTCTATGATGATGACTCAGAGGAATACTACGGAATATATCCTGACGAAATCCGCACGGACGAGAAAGGAGATGTCTGGATAAAAGTGAGATAAGATATGGAAGAGCCGATACTCAACAGCCACAACAAGGCTGAATATGAGCCCGCCCATACGGCGGAGCATATCCTGAACCGGACGATGGTGAACATGTTCGGATGCCCGCGCAGCCGGAATGCCCACATCGAGAGGAAGAAGAGCAAGTGCGACTATCTGCTTGCCGAATGCCCTACTGACGACCAGGTGAAGGCAATCGAGGCCAAGGTCAACGAGGTCATTGCTGCGGCCCTGCCGGTGACCGTTGAGTATATGAGCAGGGAAGATGCCGCATCGATAGTGGACCTGAGCAAACTCCCTGAAGACGCTTCGGAGACACTGCGCATCGTCCGAGTGGGCGATTACGATGACTGCGCCTGCATAGGTGCGCACGTGGGCAACACCTCAGAGATAGGGGAGTTCCGTATCATCAGCCACGACTTCAATGACGGAATCTGGAGGGTGAGATGGAAGGTTAATGCGAAGCAATAACGGATTACACTGATAA
>JAEDEB010000103.1 GCA_016293535.1 Bacteroidales bacterium
CATCAGGGCGGGGAACAAGTCATTGGATAGGTCTTGAATCCCTATTCCGAATCTGGCATATTATCTTTGGGAAAAGCTTTCTGTGTAGTCTTGACTTTGTCGAGGAACGCCTTGAAGCCGATAACAAAACCCTTAAAATTCTTCAGCACCTCATCGGGTAGAGAGTCGTAGTAAGTATGGTTGCCGTAGTGTGACCAATCGTTGGATTTTCCCTCAACAACGTGCTCAAAACAGACGCTGTCCAGGATCATACCCTATGTAGAGTAGCACCGTTAGCGATATGATGATTTTCTTCCTTCTGTTTACGCTATTGAAACTCTTAATAGGCTACCCATTCCTTGGTGCGCCATTGTGCTATGCTTCTTGAAGGTTAGATCTGCGCCAGGATTTTTTCTACGCGAGTCGTGACGGTTGATTTCAGCACCGGAGAGGCAGAGATGTCCACGGCATCCGAGTTCGCAAGGTAGAAGCTGCAGGCTGCTTCAAGAGAGAGCGTGTTGTACAACGTCGTTCTCAGTCTCCAACAGGTAGATCCTACCTTGTCGAGACAGATGGCGGAGTCCGGATACTGCTCGACAAGGATATTCTTCGATCTCACTGTGTTCAGGGTGATGTCTATTTCAATATTCTCCTTGCCACTGAATCCGAATATGTCAAGTTCATACACCTCGTGCTGGGCCTTTCGCTTCCACTTCTCGTCCAGGACCTCTATTCCTTCGCACCTCTTCAGGCTGAACACCTTGTTCTTGCTGTCCTTCGGGTCGAATGCCCAAACGGCATCGAGGCGTGAATTGTCCGTGAACGCAAATATCTCGACCTTTCTATCGCAGTCGGTGCTATTGCTGTTCGACGAGTCGTAGCTCTTTATTATGGCTGTGTGCTCGGTGTTGATTGCTCTTCTGGCAGCATCTATCCTTTCGGACATGCCGCTGCGCTGGATGTACTTCCTGTTCCTTACTTCCTCTTCGATGGTCGGGGTCATGACCTTGCTTTCAGAACCATACCTGTAGTATGCGATTCCGTTTAGGTAAATGACACCTTCCGAAGCTGGTTCCACGAGTATGTCTATCACTCGTCCTTCGCAGCAAACCACAGGGTGTACGTTCTGATATGCGTCAGGGAAGCGTTCGCGGATCTTCTTCTGAATGATTAGTCTAAGATACTCGTCCGTGTTGTCCCCGGAGCATGAAAGACGGCCGTTTGACACCAGAGCGTCGATGTCAGCCTGTATGCCGTTAATGCAATGACGTTTCTCGTCAGTGCCGATGTAGATGTGGCTCTCTCCCTGCTCGCGGTAGCGATTCATGAAGGCGCAGATAGTCTTCATGATCTTGGCGCTCTGTGATGTCTCGTTTAACTCGCCGTTCTCGTTGTCGAAGATCCATGACATCTTGTGCTCTGTATCTTCGCCCTCCGGTTTGAAAGGGAAACGGTCGGTGTCAACCTCGTCCTGAGCTATGGCATCGGACACTCCAAGGATGACGCAGATCTCGCGGTGCAGGTCACTCCTGAGTCTCTCCAGAGATGGTGTCCCCAGGAACCTGTTCGATGCCTGTATAAGTTTTGCCACAGAGGCGAGAGGGGAGTCGCCCATGGTCCGGATGGCGTTTGAGAGGACATCGGACTCCTCGGCGCATCCGTATACGGAGAGTATGGACACCATTACTTTCATGGTGAGGCCGTCGATGGTTGTGGCGAAATCGCCGTTCAACTGCGTTATGTTGCCGAACTTTTTCGCTGCGAATGCTGTTATAGCCTTGAGGTATGCCCTGCAGTACTTGTAGTACTCAAGGTCCTCGGCATCTCCCGTAATGGCAGAAAGTGCACAGCAGGCCGTGAGAGATGCAAGCTTTGCTGTAGATCCATGTGTGTCCACGTTCTGGTATTCCGCCAGTATCCTATGAAATAGTGTCAGTTGGTTTGCTGGAAGAAACTTGATCTCCGGCTTCTTGGGCATCGGAGTTGTAATCGTCTTGTTGGAATAAACAAGGAAGTGGATGAAGTTATTCCTGGCTTCTGCCTCTTCGAATTTCTCGCCCGAAGGCTCATCATCTGAGACTTCAGCGAGTATGAAGTCATGGTCTTCGTCGTAGTCGACAATATTCAATGCCTTGAAGGTGTAGCGAGGGAACTGCTCGTAACCTGACCTTACGAGGAATCCCTCCCTTGTCAGCCATGTGTTCATTATCTTGTCGTTGGCTGGGAACAGGAGGATTGCGTCAGTTGTTTCATAGTACAACTGCTTCTCTTCGTCTCCAAGCCAGTAGTTGTCATGAATGAAATCAATGACTGTATTCTCAATGTTGAAGCAGTCGTTACCTTCATCGTAGATTACGTTGATTGTGGTGCCGACCGGCATGTTACGAACGAAGTCCGTCATATACAGTCCTCGCACGTTGGAGGCTGACAGTATCCTTACCTCCTTGTAGAGCGTGTTGTAGGCAGGATCCGTACTCATCGCGAACATGGTGTCGTATGTACAGTTCGCCACCTTTACAGTAAGCGCGTCTCCATCCTGATAGTCCTTCAGCACCACATGGTCTGTCTCCCGTTGCTCCACGGCCTCGCAGTCCAGGATGAAATCCTCTATGCGGAAATCCTTGCTTGCTCTCCTGTCATACATGATGCCGATGAATCCGTCAGCGCCAGATGCGACTTCCTTGACAGATGAACTACTTGAGAACTCGAGCATGTACTTCGCGAGCGCATACAGCTTGAATCCGTCTGCGGTTGCTTTCACTGTTCCGTTTCCCAGGAACCATCGTGTTGACGACGTGCTTGTCATGGATGTTGTCAGGAGCTTCTTGACGAAGTCCGTCGTGTCCATTGCAATCACGTCATCCATGGTGTAGTTTATGGAGTCGACAGCGGATGATTTGAGACATCTCACGGCGAGACTACTCAGTGACTCGCAGGAGTCGGGGGCGGAGACGCAGAGAAGGAATGCGAGCAGCACGATGTAGTCGGCGATGTCAGTATCTCCCTGATTCTTTTTCAGGATTATTGCCGCTGCAACAATCTTTGCTTCCAGAATCATAACCGACCTGCCCTTGCTCTTGGTCTCTAGCAAGGAACCAGAAAGCCTCTCTGACATGATGATGGCAGCCCTCTCGAGTATGAGTCGGACTGTCGTTCCCCATGACGTGTCGGCAGAGTTGTCTCTATCAAGGTTGTCTCTGACATATTTTAGTACTCCGTCACTGTACCTATCCACGTAGTCCGGCGTGAGCGGAAACCAGGGGAGTGCGGTGCTATTTGTTATCATTGTGTTTAGTAGTGTGGTCGTGTTTCATCGAGTATGTCCGGAGCCGGTTCCTCGGGCTCTTTAGATATGCAAATATAATCAGTTTTCTTTTGGCTCGTCATCTTTGGCAACAGTCAATTCCAACGTGTTCTCCTGTTGCTTTCCTTTTATATATACTGCTCATGAGCACAACTCTTTCAGTGGAAAATAACTTCCCTTCCGAAGGAGCGTACCCCATCATTTCTATACTTGTAATTTGTTATTTCGCCGGATTTTTTTAATATAGTGGCATAAATCTAATCACTATCAAATATGCCTACTATTGCTGAGCCTGCACCGAATTATGTGGAACATCTTGGGGACAATGAGTATGTCATTGGAGGTAATGCGGTATCTAAACAATTCAGGAAAAAGGCGATTCCCATTAAAACCGATACAATCGCAAATATCAATGCTGGCATATCTAGAGCTCTACGAGAAGCCCAAAACAATCATGATAAACAATACTTAGCTACCCGTATAGGTTTGCGCAATGGCGACAACAGCCAAAAAGATATAGCGCTGCTGTTCGAACCACTCCTGTTCCTGTCCAATGTTCACCTTCCTGAGAATTATATTCGGGAGATTGTAAATAAGGCCCATTATGATCCGTCATTCAGATCCCATTTCAATGCAGACCAGCGCTCAGCATTGCGTCAAAAGTGGTATGATCTGAACAAGGATATAATCAGAGAGAACTACTCCAATCTGTTCGGCATTTTCGATGAAGAGAAGATGAACTTCAGCAATGAACTTGTTGATTTAATCACATCCTCCGAGGCGGGAATTTGCGATAAGGGCGACAGCCTGAATCAGATACGCTGTGTCCTTGAATGCGTATTCGAGAGGATGATACAGATGCAATTGCTGAGTGAAAAATGTCGCGGCTCAGACAGTGAATGTGGCAAAAGTATTAAGGACAATAGAAAAATTCCGGGACACCTGCAAACTTCCGGGTCTAGATTTTTGCTAAACGGATAGTTCAAGGGT
>JAEDEB010000037.1 GCA_016293535.1 Bacteroidales bacterium
GTATGCCCATTCCCTGCAACTCCTTGACTGAATGCTGGGTAGGCTTGGTCTTCAGCTCTCCCGCGGCGCGAAGGTAAGGGATGTAGGTGAGGTGAATGCTGACGGCGCGGCGTCCCAGTTCCCATTTGAGCTGGCGTATGGCCTCCATGAAAGGCGCGCTCTCTATGTCTCCTATGGTGCCTCCGACTTCGGTAATTATGAAGTCGTAATGGTGCTTGTCCGAAACGCGCATCATCCTTCTCTTGATTTCGTCGGTGATGTGCGGAACAACCTGAATTGTCTTCCCGAGGTAGTCCCCGCGACGCTCCTTGTCTATGACTGACTTGTAGATGCGGCCCGTCGTGACGGAGTTCTCGCGGGTCGTCCGTATCCCCGTGAAACGTTCGTAGTGTCCGAGGTCGAGGTCGGTTTCCATCCCGTCTACCGTTACGTAGCATTCCCCGTGTTCATAGGGATTGAGCGTGCCTGGGTCAATGTTTATATAGGGGTCAAACTTCTGAATCGTGATGTCGAATCCTCGCGCCTGGAGCAGCTTCCCTATGGATGAGGAAATGATGCCCTTGCCCAGTGACGACACAACGCCGCCCGTTACGAAAATGTACTTCGTTTCTTCCATATTGTCAGTCCGTCATTAATTCTTTTTGATTTAAGTAATATGAAGATTCCTAAGCTTCTTCAGTCTGTCTGCAGTAATCGACATAGGCCCTGCAGATCATTCGGTTACCTCCCGGAGTAGGGTAGTGGCCGGAAAAATACCAGTCGCCCGGATGGCCGGGAATGGCCTTGTGCAGTCCCTCGAGACTCTGGAATACCAGTTCAATGGGCGTGGTGACCCCTTTGGGCCGCAGCAAATCGACCATCTTCAGATTGAGTTCCTCGGCCGTGAACGGTTCATACAGGCGTCTGAGCGGATTTGTCATCTCCTCCAGCGGCTTTTCGAGTTCCCTGATGCAGTCCTCGCGCACCTCGGAAATAAGATTCTCCATCCCGCGTTCGCGAAGCAGGGCTATGCAAGCCTGGAAAGCGATGAAATCCCCCGTACGGCTCATGTCTATGCCGTAGAAGTCGGGATAGCGTATCTGGGGCGCCGAGCTGACTATGACCATCTTGGCCGGTCTCAGCCTGTCGAGTATCTTGATTATGCTCTCGCGCAGGGTCGTGCCCCTGACTATGCTGTCGTCTATGACCACGAGTTTGTCGACCCCGCTTGCTAAGGATCCCGCGGTGATGTCATAGACGTGGGCGGCGAGGTCGTTGCGGGATTCGCTCTCGGTGATGAAGGTGCGCAGTTTTATGTCCTTGGATACGACCTTTTCCGCGCGTACGGCAGGGTTGATTTTCCTGAGGCCCTCCACAAGCCCGTAGAACGCCACTTCTGCCGTGTTCGGAATGTACGAGACCACGGTATGCTCCAGGTCTCCGTCCACGGCGCGGGCGACCCTCTCTGAGAGCAGGCGTCCGAGCTCCTTGCGCTCGAGGTAGATGTCCCTGTCGTTTCCGCGGCTGAAGTATATCCTTTCGAAAGAGCAGGCCGAATACTTTTTCGGGTCCATAATCTTCTGAAAGGAGAGGTCGCCGCGGCTGTTGACTATGAGAGCATGTCCCGGCATGAGTTCCTTCACCTCTTCCGTCTGAAGGTCGAAGGTCGTCTGGAGTACGGGGCGTTCGCTCGCGACCGCAACTATCTCGTCATCGGCATAGTAGAATGCCGGGCGTATTCCCCAGGGGTCGCGCATCGAGAAGAATTCTCCGCTGCCGGTAATTCCGCATACGACGTATCCGCCGTCGAAGTGGGGCATAGTGGACCTGAGTACGTTGCCCATGTCCACGTGTCCGTCGATATAGTCGGTGATGTCAGTGCCTTCGAGTCCGAGCTCCTTTGCCGCGACGAAATTCCTTTCCACCTCGCGGTCAAGTCTGTGCCCCATCAGCTCCAGCATTATGTAGGTGTCTGAGAAGCTGCGCGGATACTGGCCCTGAGCCGAAAGCTCGTCGAAGACCTCCCTGACGTTGGTCATGTTGAAGTTTCCGCAGATGCAAAGGTTCTTTGCCTTCCAGTTGTTGCGGCGGAGGAAGGGGTGGACGTATTTCAGGCCTCCGCGTCCTGTCGTGGAATAGCGGAGATGGCCCATGTAGAGTTCGCCGTTGAAATGTGGATTTCCTTCGGGGTCGTCCGGGTCGGGGCTGCTCATCTGGCGCCGGGCTTCCGCGAAGATGCGGGTTATGGCATCCTTGCCTTCGGCCTTTTCCCTGTACATATATTCGTGCCCCGGCTGCTGGCCCAGCTTCACGCTGGCTATGCCGGCTCCTTCCTGACCCCTGTTGTGCTGTTTCTCCATCATCAGATAGAGCTTGTCAAGGCCGTAGAAGGAAGTGCCGTATTTCCGTTTGTAATACTCGAGTGGTTTGAGCAGGCGGATCATTGCGATGCCGCATTCGTGCTTGAGAATTTCCATAACGGGTTACAAAAGTAGAGAGGCTTTTTTGTGCAGAAAACCCCATTTGCTATTTCCTGTTCCGATATTTTGCAATAACTTTGTCTTCCCGCCCCTTCTGAAAAGGAGCTGCATATCAACCTGAACCCAGAAACGAACTTCAACATGCAGGGCAAGATCAATTTCGTAACCCCGGAAGAGGCGGTGAGTCACATCAGGTCTCACGGACACATCCACCTCAGCAGCGTGGCAAGCGCGCCACAGATTCTCATTCAGGCACTTTGCAGGAGAGCAGATGCCGGAGAGATTGAAGACCTCCATTTCCATCACTTCCACACCGAAGGACCGGCCCCTTATTCGGAGCCGCGCTATGAGGGCATCTTCTTCGAGCAGGGTTTTTTCGTGGGCCCGAACGTGCGTCCGAACGTGAACTCCGGTTATGCCGATTACCTGCCTGTCCATCTCGGTGAGAGCCAGAAGCTCTACAGGGCAGGCGTGATTCCGCTTGAGGCTGCTCTGGTCCAGGTCTCGCTGCCTGACGAGAACGGCTATGTGTCGCTGGGAACCTCCGTGGACTGCTCCCTCGCGGCCATCGAGTCCGCGCGCATAACCATAGCGGTTGTCAATCGCAATGTGCCTTTCGCATACGGCGACCTCGTGCACATCAGTCAGATAGATTATTTCGTCGAGGACGACACTCCCCTGGAGACCAAGGCCTTCGCAGAGCCTACGGACACTGAAAGGCTCATAGGAAAGAACTGCGCGGCCCTCATAGATGACGGAGCATGCATACAGATGGGCATAGGCGCCCTTCCGAATGCGCTCGCGGCGGAACTCATCCACCACAGAAACCTCGGTGTCCATACCGAGATGTTCGCTGACGGAATACTCCGTCTCATAAAGATGGGCGTTGTCAACGGCGCCAACAAGAAGATAGATACGGGCAAGACCGTGGCTTCCTTCCTTCTGGGCAGTCAGGAGGTCTATTCATACATAGACCGCAACGAGGCTGTCCTGATGAAGGACATCAAATACACGAACGATCCGTGGGTCATAGCCCAGAATCCCAAGACTATGGCAATCAACTCCGCAACTGAGGTGGATTTCACCGGTCAGATATGCGCCGATTCCATAGGAACCAGGATTTTCTCGGGAACGGGAGGCCAGCTCGACTTCGTCAAGGGCGCGACCATGTCGGAGGGCGGAAAGTCCATAACCGCCTTCGCTTCGCGCACAAACAAGGGCAAGAACAAGATAGTGGCAAGTCTCAATGCCGGAGCCGGAGTCGTCACGCCGCGTGCTGACGCACATTGGATAGTGACCGAGTATGGTGCTGTCGATCTCTACGGCCGCTCTCTCCAGGAAAGGGCAAAGCTGATGATAAGCATCGCCCATCCTGACGACCGCGAGATGCTTGATCGTCAGGCTTTCGAGCGTTTCGGCCCGCACTATCACAATTTCGACATCTGATACGCTTCCTCAGGCACCGTATTCTTCCCAGGACTTGATTCCTATGGAGTCGAGCGGAAGACGGCAGAAGGCCTTTACAAAGGCAGTGGCAAGCCTGCTGTTGGTAATCAGCGGGATGTTGAAGTCTATTGCCGCGCGGCGCAGCTTGTATCCGTTGCTGAGTTCGTGCTGGCTGTAGTTCTTCGGAATGTTGATGACCAGTTCCACCTTCTTCGACCTGATGAGTTCCTGTGCAGGGACTCCGTCCTCTTTTCCGGCATTCTCTTCCACCTCGCTTGGCCAAAGGGCTCTGAGCGCCGGTACTCCGTTCTCACGCAGATAACGGCAGGTGCCTCCGGTTGCATATATGGTATATCCGTGACTGTCAAGCAGCTGGCAGGCGGGAAGCAGGTCCGCTTTCTGAAGAGCGTTTCCTGAAGATACGAGTATGGTCTTCTCCGGAATCCTGTAGCCCACGGAGAGCAGGGATTTGAGCAGAGCCTCGTCGAAACTGTCTCCCATGCAGCCCACCTCGCCGGTGGAGACCATATCGACTCCGAGCACGGGGTCGGCCAGGTTGAGTCTCGAGAAGGAGAACTGGGAGGCTTTGATGCCTACGTATTCGAGTTCGAAGGCATCCTGTTCCACAGCCTCCGGACGCATCCCCAGCATAGCCTTTGTCGCAAGGTCTATGAGGTTGATTTTCATTATCTTGGAAACGAATGGGAAACTCCTTGAGGCCCGCAGGTTACATTCTATTACCTTTATGAAGTTGTCGTTGGCCAGGAACTGGATGTTGAACGGACCTGTAATGTTCAGTTCGCTTGCGAGCGCTTTCGCAGTCTTGCGTATGCGGGCTGCGGTGACGCCGTAGATTTTCTGAGGCGGGAACTGTATGGTGGCATCTCCGGAATGGACCCCGGCATATTCTATATGCTCGGAAATGGCGTATGCCAGAACCTTCCCGTTGTCAGCGACCGCATCGAACTCGATTTCCTTGCATCGCTGCATGAACGAGCTGATGACCACGGGATGGTCCTCCGAAACCTCGGCTGCGAGCTGGAGGAACTTGGCCAGTTCGTCCTTGTTGAAACAGACGTTCATCGCCGCTCCCGAAAGCACGTAGGACGGACGCACAAGCACCGGGAATCCCACCTCGTCCACGAACTTGTCCACATCGTCGAGGGTCGTCAGCTCGCTCCATCGAGGCTGGTCTATGCCCAGTTTGTCCACAACGGACGAGAATTTGTTCCTGTCCTCGGCGCGGTCGATGTCGGTCGCGGATGTTCCGAGAATATGGACCCCGCTTTTCATCAGTGGCAGGGCGAGGTTGTTCGGTATCTGGCCTCCCACGCTAACGATAACCCCGTACGGGCGTTCGAGTGTGCATATATCCATGACCGTTTCGTAGCTCAGTTCGTCGAAGTAGAGACGGTCGCAGATATCGTAGTCTGTCGATACGGTTTCAGGGTTGTAGTTGATCATTACCGCCTTGTATCCGTTCTCGCGCAGGGTCTGGATGGCATTGACGCCGCACCAGTCGAACTCCACGCTGCTGCCTATTCTGTATGCGCCCGACCCCAGCACTATCACGGTCTTCTCCGCTTCGCCCCTTTCCCAGACTATGTCGTCGCTGTCGCCGTTGTAGGTGAGGTAGAGGTAGTTGGTCGAGGAAGGGAACTCTGCCGCCAGGGTATCTATCTGCTTGACGCGAGGCCTGAGCCCGAAGCTTTCGCGGCGCGAACGCAGCTCAGCCTCGCTGCAGCCGAGAACCCTCGCTATCTGTATGTCGGAGAAACCCAGACGCTTGGCGTGCTTGAGCACGTCCTTGGCAAGAGAGTCCAAGCCTTTGAATTTCTCGAGATCGCGGTATACCTGCTCTATGTTGTTGAGCTTGTCGAGGAACCAGCGGTCTATGTGAGTGAGCTCGTGTATGCGTTCCACGCTGTATCCAGACTCGAGGGCGGCGGCTATGGCGAAAATTCTCGTATCTGTAGGTATCTTGAGCGCATCGTCCAGTTCACCGCCGGAGTACGGCTTGTTGCAGACGAAGCCGTTTGCTCCCTGTCCTATCATCCTGAGACCCTTCTGGATGGCTTCCTCGAAGGTGCGTCCTATTGCCATTATCTCACCCACGCTCTTCATGCTGGAGCCTATTTCGCGGGATACCCTGCGGAATTTGCCGAGGTCCCAGCGGGGTATCTTGCAGACCACATAGTCCAGGGCGGGCTCGAAGAAGGCCGGGGTGGTTCGGGTGACCGAATTTTTCAGCTCGAAGAGCCCATAGCCGAGCCCGAGCTTTGCGGCTACGAAGGCGAGAGGGTAGCCTGTGGCCTTGGATGCGAGGGCGGACGAACGGCTCAGGCGGGCATTGACCTCGATTACGCGGTAGTCCTCGCCGTCGGGGCTGAACGCATACTGGACATTGCATTCTCCGACTATGCCTATGTGCCGGACTATGTCTATGGCTATCTTCCTGAGGAAGTGGAATTCGTCGTTGGTGAGGGTCTGCGATGGGGCCACGACTATGCTCTCTCCGGTATGGATTCCCAGAGGGTCGAAGTTCTCCATATTGCAGACCGTGATACAGTTGTCATAACGGTCGCGCACGACCTCGTATTCGATTTCCTTCCACCCCTTCAGCGATTTCTCGATGAGTACCTGTGGGGAGAAGGAGAAGGCCTTGGTGACAGTGGCCGTGAGTTCCTCCCTGTTGTCGCAGAATCCGGAACCGAGCCCTCCGAGAGCATAGGCGGCGCGCACGATTACCGGATATCCGACCTCCTCGGCGGCCTTGAGAGCATCCTCCAGGCTTTCCGCGGCCACGGAACGTATGGTCTTGACCCCTATTTCGTCGAGCCTTTCGACGAAGAGTTCCCGGTCTTCAGTGTCGATGATGGACTGTACCGGCGTTCCGAGCACCCTGAGCTCATATTTGTCCAGGGTCCCGGCCTTGAACAGCTCGACTCCGCAGTTCAGCGCCGTCTGTCCTCCGAAGGACAGGATTATTCCGTCAGGTTTTTCTCTGGCTATGACCTTCTCCACGAAATATGGGGTGACAGGGAGAAAATAAACCTTGTCGGCCACGCCTTCCGAGGTCTGGACGGTGGCGATATTGGGGTTGATGAGCACGGTTTCAATGCCTTCCTCCCGCAGGGCTTTCAGGGCCTGCGAACCGCTATAGTCGAATTCTCCGGCCTCTCCGATCTTGAGGGCTCCGGAACCGAGGATGACAACTTTCCTTATATCCTTGTCTATCATTTTCTTGCTGGATTTGGGTGTTACTCAGAGGCGTGAGATGAATTCGTCGAAGAGGAACTCGGTATCCACGGGACCGCTGGATGCCTCGGGGTGGAACTGTGCGGAGAAGAAAGGCTTGCTCTTGTGCCTTATGCCCTCGTTGGTGCCGTCGTTCATATTGATGAAATATGGTTCCCATTCATCGGAGAGACTGCTGCCGTCTACGGCGAAACCGTGGTTCTGGGATGTGATGAAGCAGCGGTTCGTGCCAATTTCCCTGACCGGCTGGTTGTGGCTGCGGTGACCGTAGCGGAGTTTGAAGGTCCTGGCGCCGCCGGCCTTGCTAAGCAGCTGGTTGCCCATGCATATTCCGAATATGGGCTTGTCGCCCTCCATTGCCTTTCTTATGTGCTCCACAGCCTTCCCGCAGAGTTCCGGGTTGCCCGGGCCGTTGGAAATGAAGAGACCGTCCCACTCGAGAGTGTTGAAATCATAGTCCCAGGGGACCCTTATGACCTCTATGCCCCTGTTGATGAGGCAGCGTATGATCTGGTGCTTGACTCCGCAGTCCACAAGCACGACCTTCTTGTTGCCCTTGCCGTAACGTATGATTTCCTTGCAGCTGACTATGTCGACCTGATTGTCGAGATTGGGGTCGGGCACAGGGAACTTCTCTCCGGCTTTCCACATAGAAACCGAATGCCCGCAGCCATCGGGAATGATGGCTCCGAGCATTGCTCCTTCTTCTCTTATGGTCTTTATGAGTTCGCGGGTATCGACGCCGCAGATGGCAGGAATTTTCTCTTCCTTGAGCCAGTCTCCCAGGCTCGATACTGCGTCCCAATGGCTGTAGGTTTCGCTGTAATAGGAAATGATGAGCCCCCTGATGTGGATTTTCTCAGACTCGAAACAGCGGCTGAGCCCGTTCTCGTCGGTCTCCCTCGGAGGTATTCCGTAATTTCCGACGAGAGGGTAGCTGACGCATAGTATCTGCCCCGAGTAGGACGGGTCCGTGAGACTTTCAGGGTATCCCACCATGGCCGTGGAGAATACGACTTCCCCGTCACAAGCGCCTTCGTATCCGAAACTCCAGCCCTCGAACCTCATTCCGTTCTGAAGGACGAGGACTGCTTTCTTCATTTCTGCCATACGTTGATTATTTTAAGTAATATGAAGCAGGTTATTTTTTGAAGATTGCTAAGTATTTGTCTACAGCTTCTGCTGCCTTGCGCCCGCTGGCTATAGCCCTTACCACGAGGCTGGCTCCGGATGCGGCATCGCCTGCCACGAACACGTTGGAAGGGAACTGCGGGAGCTGAGGTTTGAGGAAGCCCATCGCAAGGAAAACTATGTCGGCTTCGATGATTTCCTTCTTGCCGTCGAGTTTCATGACAGGACGGCCTCCTTCAGGATTCGGTTCCCATATCACGCCCTCGACCTCGACGCCCTTGACGCGCCCCTTGTCGTCTCCGATGAACCTGTCAGTGTTCAGGAGCCATCGTCTGGTGCATCCCTCCTCGTGGGAGGAAGTGGTCTTGAGTATCACCGGCCAGTTCGGCCAAGGTGTGTCAGGGTTGACCCCGACAGGAGGCTTTGGCATGATTTCTATCTGGGTGACGCTCTTTGCTCCCTGCCTGTGTGCGGTTCCTATGCAGTCGGAACCGGTGTCTCCTCCGCCGATGACAAGCACCTTCTTGTCCTTTGCCGTCACACGCTCCTCCTTCGGGAAGTCCATCCCGGCGAGAACCCTGTTCTGCTGACTCAGGAGCTCCAGGGCAAGGTGTATGCCCTTGAGTTCACGTCCCGGTGCCTTGAGATCCCTCGCCTGAGGGGTTCCCGTGCTTACGACATAGGCGTCGAAGTCCTTGATTGCCGCGTTCTCTCCGCTGAAGTCGCCGGCCGCGAGCTTGTCAAGGGAGACCGTGGTGTTGTACACGAACTTCACTCCCTCCTGCTCCATCACCCTGATTCTGCGGTCTATGACTTCCTTGTTGAGCTTGAAGTTCGGGATGCCGTAGCGGAGAAGACCTCCTGCGGCTTCGTTCTTGTCGAAGACCGTTACCTCGTAACCCTTGTAGTTGAGCTGGTTGGCGGCTGCGAGGCCTGCAGGGCCGCTCCCGATTACAGCAACCCTGAGTCCGTTGCGCTCAGGATGTTCTATGGTCACATATCCTTCCTGATAGGCACGTTCGGTGATTGCAGCCTCGTTTTCGCGGTTGGTCACGGCTTCGCCTGTGGTGAGGTAGAGTACACAGGACTTCTCGCAGAGTGCCGGACATATACGGCCGGTGAACTCCGGAAAGTCGTTGGTCTTCTTCAGAATTTTGTATGCGCTTTCCCAGTCACCCCTGTAGAGGGCGTCATTCCATTCCGGGTCCTTGTTGCCCAGAGGACAGGCCCAGTGGCAGAAAGGTACGCCGCAGTCCATGCAGCGGCTCGCCTGTTCCTGGCGGTCCCTGGTGTTGAGGGTCTGTTCGACCTCGCTGAAATCATTGACACGGTCGTGCACGGGCCTGTATCCTGCCTCCTTGCGAGGCACTGTCAAGAATGCTTTCGGATTTCCCATTTTTCTTTCCTTTCTGTATTCCTAATAATCCCTCTGCATGTCGGCTATCTTCTGCTGGAGTTTCGCTATCTTCTCCTCCTGGAGCACTCTCTTGTACTCGATAGGCACTACCTGTATGAATTCTTCCACGTAGCGGTTCCAGTCGTCAAGCATCTTGCCGGCGAGGGCTGAGCCGGTGTGGAGATAGTGCTTTCTGATGAGTTCCTTGAGTTCCTTGCGGCTGCCGGCTTCCTCGACAAGATTGATTTCCACCATGTCCATGTTGCAGAAGTAGTCGAAATTATGGTTCTTGTCCCATACATAGGCGATTCCGCCGGACATTCCGGCAGCGAAGTTCCTTCCGGTTTCTCCGAGCACGACGACGCGTCCGCCCGTCATATACTCGCAGCAATGGTCGCCGGTGCCTTCCACGACGGCGATGGCTCCGGAGTTGCGCACCGCGAAGCGCTCGCCTACGCGGCCGTTGACATACAGTTCACCGGTAGTGGCCCCGTAAAGACCTGTGTTTCCGGCGATTATGTTGTCCTCGGCGATGAAGTCCGGGTTCATCCTCGCAGGAGGCAGTATCGATATTCTTCCTCCCGAGAGTCCCTTTCCGAAGTAGTCATTGCACTCTCCTTCGAGCTTCATGTTCAGTCCTTTCGTTGCAAATGCGCCGAAGGACTGTCCGGCAGAACCCTTGAACTTGACATTGATGGTGGAGTCAGGGAGACCGGCTTCGCCGTATCTTCTGGCGATTTCACCGGAGACCATGGTTCCGACAGCACGGTCGGTGTTCTTGATGATATAGTCGAGGTTGACCTCTTCCTTGTTTTCAATCGCCCTTGAGGCAGCGCGCATGATTTCCTCGTCGAGCACGCCGCTCACTCTGGTGAAATCCCTGTGGTCCCAGCAGAGAGGGTTCTTGCTCTCGATTCTGTTGAGCAGACGGCTGAAATCTATGGTGCCGGCCTTGGTTTCCGGATCGGCAGCCGTTATTTCCAGCAGTTCCGTGTGCCCTATGATGTCATCGAGTTTCCGAACTCCTATCTCAGACAGGTATTCGCGTACCTGACGGGCGAGGAAGGTGAAGAAATTGACCACATAGTCAGCCTTGCCCATGAACCTTGAACGGAGACGCTCATCCTGGGTGGCAACTCCCACAGGGCAGGTGTTGGTGCTGCACTTTCTCATCATCACGCATCCCAGCACTATGAGCGGGAGGGTTCCGAAGGAGAATTCGTCAGCTCCGAGCATTGCCATCACAATCACGTCGTGCGCCGTCTTGAGCTGTCCGTCAGTCTGTATTCTGACCTGATGGCGGAGTCCGTTGAGCACGAGGGTCTGCTGGGTCTCGGCGAGTCCGATTTCCGGGCTGATTCCGGCAAACCTCATAGAGCTGGCAGGGCTTGCTCCCGTGCCGCCCTCGGCTCCGGAGATTACTATCAAGTCTGCCTTGGCCTTGGCCACACCTGCAGCAACGGTGCCCACTCCGCTCTCAGCTACGAGTTTTACTGAAACTGCCGCAGTCGGATTGATGTTCTTGAGGTCGAATATGAGCTGGGCAAGGTCCTCGATAGAGTAGATGTCGTGGTGAGGAGGAGGGGAGATGAGGGAGATTCCCGGAATCGCGTTTCTGGTCTTCGCAATGACCTTGTCCACCTTGAAGCCCGGAAGCTGTCCGCCTTCACCCGGTTTTGCACCCTGTGCGACCTTGATCTGGATTTCTTCGGCGTTGACGAGGTACTCTGCCGTGACGCCGAAGCGTCCGCTGGCTATCTGCTTGGTCTTGGAGGAAAGACTGACACCATCCACGCTGCTGTGGTAGCGCTGGTTGTCCTCTCCTCCTTCACCTGTGTTGCTCCTTGTTCCGAGTCTGTTCATCGCCAGGGCAAGAGCCTCGTGGGCCTCCTTCGAAAGGGCTCCGAAGGACATTGCGCCAGTGACGAAATGCTTGACTATGCTCTCCTCGCTCTCCACTTCCTCCAGAGGAATCGGAGCATCGGCGCGTTTGAAGTCAAGGAAGTCGCGCAGGAACATCGGAGTATCCTTCTTGTCCACGATTTCAGCCCACTCCTTGAACTTCTTGTACGAACCGAGACGGGTTGCAATCTGGAGATTGGCTATGGTTTCCGGATTCCAGGCGTGAGGAATTCCGTCCTTTCTGTAGCTGAACTGTCCGTTGTTAGGAAGGAACTCGTTGATTCCCACAGGTTTGAAGGCTTCGGTATGGAAACGTATAGCATCCTTGGCTATGTCCCTGAGACCTATACCGCCTATCGTGGATACCTCTGTGCCGAAATAGCGGTGGAGCACTTCTTCCCCTATTCCTATGCTCTCGAATATCTTCGCGCCGCGATAACTCCTGATGGTGGATATTCCCATCTTGGACATGATCTTCTTCAGACCTTTGTCAACAGCCTTGATATAGTTCTTTTCGGCAGTATGGTATTCCTCCTGAATCTTGTGCTTGCGCACGAGGTCGTCTATGACGGCGAAGGTCATGTACGGACATATCGCGCTGGCGCCGTAACCCATCAGCAGGGCGGCGTGCATGACCTCGCGTATCTCGCCCGACTCGACGATGAGGGCTGTCTGCACCCGCTTCTGTACGGATATCAGGTAGTGGTGTACCGCGCTGACCACAAGCAGGGACGGGATGGCGGCGTGTTCCGCGTCTATGTCGCGGTCGGAGAGTATGATATAGTTAACACCCTCGTCCACGCTCTCCTCGGCTTCCTTGCAGAGTCTCTCCAGCGCTCGCCTCATGCCGGCGGCTCCGTCGGATATGCTGAACAGCATAGGGAGCTTCTTGGTCTTGAATCCCTTGTATCTGATGTTGCAAAGTATGTCCAGCTGTGTGTTGGTGAGCACCGGCTGCGGCAGACGCACGAGCTTGCAGTTCCTCTCGTCCGGCGTAAGTATGCTGCTGCCCACTGCGCCTATGTACTCGGTAAGGGACATTACAAGTTCCTCGCGTATAGGGTCGATGGCAGGGTTGGTCACCTGGGCGAACTGCTGGCGGAAATAGTTGAAGAACACCTGGGGACGGTCGCTGATTACTGCGAGCGGGGTGTCATTTCCCATCGAGGCCACCGGCTCCTGGCCGTTCACGCACATGGGCACTATGGTGCGGTCTATGTCCTCCTGGCCGAAGCCGAAGTTGATGAGTTTCCTTTCGTAGTCAGGAACGGAGTTCTCCACCTTTCGGCCGCTGCGCAGATTCTCGAGCTGTATCCTGTTTGTCGAGAGCCACTGCTTGTACGGATGTTCGGATGCGAGTTTTTCCTTGATTTCCCCGTCATAGTATATCCTTCCCTCAAGAGTGTCTATCAGCAGAATCTTGCCCGGCTGGAGACGTCCCTTGCTGACTATGTCGCCGGGTTCGAAGTCCATCACCCCGACCTCGCTGGCCACGACCATCATTCCGCTGCGGGTGATGGTGTATCGGGATGGCCTCAGTCCGTTGCGGTCGAGCATTCCTCCGGCGTAGCGTCCATCGCTGAAGAGCAGGGCCGCAGGACCGTCCCACGGTTCCATGAGTATGGAGTAGTACTCGTAGAATGCCCTCAGCTCGTCGGAAATGGGATTGGTCTCGTTGAAACTCTCCGGCACGAGCACTGACACCGCCTGAGGCAGGCTCATTCCGCTCATCAGGAAGAATTCCAGGACATTGTCCAGGCTTGCTGAGTCGCTCATTCCTTCCTGGATGAGAGGGGTGATGTCGCTGATGTCTCCAAGCTTGCCGCTTCCCAGGACGCTTTCCCTTGCCTTCATCCAGTTTCTGTTGCCCCTGATGGTGTTTATCTCGCCGTTATGGCAAAGAACCCTGAACGGCTGGGCAAGGCTCCACTTCGGGAAGGTGTTCGTGGAGAACCTCGAGTGTACGAGAGCCATTCCTGAGGTGAACCAAGGAGATGTGAGATCCGGATAATACTCCCTCAGCTGGAGGCTCGTGAGCATGCCCTTGTAGACTATGTTCCTTGTCGAGAGGGAACAGATGTAACACTCGGGTATGTTCCTTTCTATGTGCTTCCTTATCCTGTAGAGCTTCCTCTCGAGTTCGTCCTCTTCTATGAAACCGTTATTAGACACGAACAGCTGAACCACATAAGGTTCAGCCTTCCGTGCGTCATTTCCGAGGCATTCGGAATTGACCGGCACCTCCCTGACATGTGTCAGGGTACACTGGAGTGCCTCTATTTCCTGGCGTATGCCGTCCAGGACGGACTGTCGGACGGACTCGCTTTTGGGGAGGAAAGCGAGTCCTGTACCGTACTGTCCTTTTTCAGGAACTGGAATCCCTTGAAGGAGAATGAACTCGTGAGGGATCTGGAGCAGTATGCCTGCTCCGTCACCGCTCTTTCCGTCCGCTCCTTCCGCACCTCTGTGGCGCATGTTCTCAAGCACCTTGAGGGCGTTCTCGACGAGCTCGTGATTCTTGTTCCCTCGTATGTTAACGACCATGCCGACACCGCAGGCGTCGTGCTCATTGGCCGGGTTATAAAGTCCGTTTGTCATTGTCTTTGGTTTAGCTTAGCTGATAAAGAGAAGTTCCCTGTACTTAGGCAGAGGCCAGAGTTTGTTGTCGACGATTTCCTCAAGCTTGTCGATAGGCTTCCTGATTGCGAAGAGCGATTCGGCTATTTCGTGGTATGCCACAGCCTTTCCGTACTCGTCGCTTATGGCGTTCGCATTCTTGCGGGCCACCCTCATTTCCTCGACCATGTCCTCTATCCTGGTCACGAGGCCGGAAATCTTTTCAACGAGGTCGATTTCGGTCTTGCATACATCCTTGTAACTCTCAGGGAACACTTCCTTTGCGCGGCTGATGTTCTTGAGGAGACCGCTCTTGTACTCGAGTGCCGCAGGAATGACGTGGTTGATGGCCATCCTTCCGAGAACCCTTGCTTCGATCTGTACCTTCTTGCTGTAGATTTCCCACTTGACCTCGTTTCTTGCCTCAAGCTCTTCTTTCGTGTATACTCCGAGTCCCGTGAACATCTTCACGGCCGCATCGGAAGTGAACTGCCTGATCATCTCCGGCACGCTCGTTTCTGTGTCGAGTCCGCGCTTGCGCGCTTCCTTCTGCCATTCTTCGGAGTAGCCGTTGCCGTCGAAGCATACCACGCCGAGTATTTCCTTGATGATAGGCTTGAGACAGTCCATAATCGCCACGCTTGCCTTCTTGCCAGATTCCATTTCCTTGTCGACAGCGGCCTTGAACTCAATGAGCTGCTCCGCTACGGCGCTGTCGAGGGTCGTGAGGGCGCCGGCGCAGTTTGCGCTCGAGCCTACGGCGCGGAATTCAAACCTGTTGCCCGTGAATGCGAAAGGCGAGGTCCTGTTGCGGTCGGTGTTGTCCACGAAAATCTCCGGAATCTCCACCAGACCCACGGATTTGCCGCTCTTTCCGGCTATGGTGATAGGGGTGTCGGAAGGTACTTCAAGGAGTTTCCTGAGGACTTCGGTCATGGTCTTGCCGAGGAATGCGGAAACTATTGCAGGAGGTGCCTCGTTCGCGCCGAGTCTGTGGGCGTTGGTGGCTGTGGCGATGCTGGCCTTGAGCAGTCCGTTGTGCTTCTGGACAGCTGCGAGCACATTCACGAAGAAGGTTACGAACTGGAGATTTCCCTTTGCGTCCTTTCCAGGGGCGAGGAGAGGGACGCCGGTGTCGGTGCCGAGCGACCAGTTGTTGTGCTTTCCGGAACCATTGACTCCGTCGAAAGGTTTCTCATGAAGCAGAACCACGAAGCCGTGCTTGCGCGCAATTATGTTCATAAGATTCATCACAAGCTGGTTCTGGTCGTTCGCGAGGTTCGCCTCACCGAATATGGGTGCAAGTTCGAACTGGTTTGGCGCCACCTCGTTGTGTCTTGTCTTGATAGGAATCCCGAGCTTGTGTCCTGCCAGCTCGAGCTCGCGCATGAATGCCGCAACCCTTCCTGGGATGGCCGCAAAATAATGGTCGTCGAGCTGCTGGTTCTTTGACGAGGCGTGGCCCATGAGAGTCCTGCCTGTCATCATCAGATCAGGACGCGCCGCATAAAGATCCTCGTCGACAAGGAAATACTCCTGTTCCCATCCGAGATAAGTGTATACCTTCCTTACCTTTGGGTCGAAAAGGCGGCAGATAGGCACGGCAGCGTCGCTGACAGCCTTGATTGCCTTCTTGAAAGGAGTCTTGTAGTCGAGTGCCTCGCCTGTATATGCGATGAATACGGTAGGGATGCAGAGGGTGTCGCCCTCGATGAAAACCGGCGAGGTTGGGTCCCAGGCCGTGTATCCTCTGGCCTCGAAGGTCGCGCGAATTCCGCCGTTCGGGAACGAGGATGCGTCCGGTTCCTGCTGGGCAAGGCTTTTCCCGTCGAATGACTCGATGACTCCGCCCTTTCCGTCGTAGTCAATGAGTGAGTCGTGCTTCTCGGCAGTTCCCTCGGTCAGAGGCTGGAACCAGTGGGTGACGTGGGTCACTCCGTGTTCCATGGCCCACTGCTTCATTCCCGCAGCCACACCGTCTGCTGTCTTGCGGTCGAGCGGTTCTCCGTTGTCGATGCAGTCCAGAAGCCTTCTGAGCGTTTCCGCATCGAGGTACTTGTGCATCTTGGCCCTGTCGAAGACGAGTTCGCCGTAGTAGTCGGCCAGTACGCCTGAAGGTGATTCGACTTCAACTGCCTTCTTGGTGAAAGCCTTGTTCACCAGTTCTGATCTTGTTGCACCCATGACTTTATAATTTAGTTGGTTTGTACTCCTGAATACTTAGGGTCCCTGTTCATAGCAAAAGAGGCCGGTCCCTTGCGGGCCAGCCTCTTTCAGATTTGTTAATGTTCGTATTTGCCAATGCTAACGCGCCAGGCTGGTAGCGCACGTGCAGAGCATCAAGGCCTGCTGACCCTGATTTCCATTCTGGTTCTGAACGTTGCTGACGTAGTTCGAAAGATTCATTTTACCTGACGTTTTTTCATTGTTTCTGCAAATATAGAGATAGATTCCATAACTCCAAAACTTTTTAAAAAAATTTTTTATGTCCGTTATAGGGCCTTCCGAGTGCGTATTTTCTTGAGTTTTCAGGCTTTTTTATGCTTTGAACTTACAGTTTGTAAGCTCTTGTGCGCGTTGGACTTCCTGGAATTTCGCGTTTTCTAAGCTGAAATATGATATTTATAAGGAATTTTAAAAACTGAAAACGGGCACCGCAGACCGCTCGACATTCCGGAATGCCGATAACTTATCTTCAAAATTATCCTGATACTGAGAAATTATTGAATATTAGTATGTTGCATGGCTTTTGAGACCGCAACGATTTGAAATTGGGGATCTGATGGGGTGCCCCGGAACTATTTCCGGACACACATGGGGCAGGGTATCAGACAATGCCTTGTGGTGCTGATATCGAAGACGTGAACCACATCTTCAAAAAAACTGGCTGTTACTGAATAAGTATTTCTAATTTTGCATCTCGGATATTTCAGGAATGTATATGCATAGCAGAGAAGAAAAGATGCAGGCCTTCGGAAGGCTGCTTGACGTGATGGATGCATTGAGGGAGAAGTGCCCTTGGAATGCGGCCCAGACTATGGCTACGATACGGCCTTTGACCGAGGAGGAGGTATATGAACTCAGCGACGCCATACTCAGGGAGGACATGCCCGAGACGATGAAGGAGATAGGAGATCTTATGTACCACATGGTCTTCTATGCGCGCATCGCCCAGGAAAGCGGTGCTTTCGACATTGCGGATTCGATGGCCAAAGTTTGTGACAAGATGGAGTTCCGCCATCCTCACGTATTCCGGCCGAATGCCGGCAAACAGATGACAGCCAAGGAAATAGCTGATACCTGGGAACTGGTCAAGGCTAAGGAGAAGGGCGGGAACAGGACGGTGATGTCCGGGATTCCTCGCTCGATGCCGGCCTTGCTGAAGGCGCTTTCGGTTCAGGAGAAGGCGCGTGGATGCGGATTCGACTGGGAGAAGAGGGAAGACGTCTGGGAGAAGGTATCTGAAGAGCTCGGAGAGGTCAGGGAGGCCTGCTCTGAGTCCGACCCGGCACACGCGGAGGAGGAGTTCGGAGATCTCCTCTTCTCTGTCATCAATGCATCCCGCCTCTATGGAGTCGATCCCGAAGCGGCTCTCGGCAAGACCTGCGAGAAGTTCCGCCGTCGCTTCGACTATGTCGAGGCTGCGACTCTCGCGCAGGGACGAAGCCTCGGTCAGATGAGTCTTGCAGAGATGGATGCCCTGTGGGACGAGGCCAAGTCCAAGGGACTTTAGTCATTTTCAAAAACACTTAGCTGTGTTCCACTCCTTGAGATTGGAGAGTTTTTCTTATCTTTGCACGCTTGCGCCCTATGGTGCGGTGACGATTTGTAAGAACCAAGAGCATTTATGGCAGAAAATACACTTTTGAGCAAGGTCCTGGGACTGCAGGAGAAGTTTGATTCGCTTCAGGAGCAGCTGGCGAGTCCGGATGTCATTTCGGATATGAAGAAGTATGTCCAGTTGAACAAGCAGTACAAGGAACTCGCTCCGGTCATAAAGGCCGGACAGGAGTACAAGATGATGGTGGACGAGCTTGAAATGGCGAAGGACATCATAGCAAACGAAAAGGATGAGGACCTCAGGGATATGGCCAAGGAACAGATTGCCGAAATCGAGCCGAAACTTCCCGAGATGGAACAGAACATCAAGCTGCTCCTCATACCTGCCGACCCGGAGGATGAGAAGAACGCCATACTCGAGATAAGAGGCGGGGCAGGCGGTGACGAGGCGGCAATATTTGCGGGTGACCTTTTCCGTATGTACAGCAAGTACATCGAGTCGAAGGGATGGAAGCTCGAGGTTACCAGCCAGTCCGAGGGCGCGGCCGGAGGATTCAAGGAAATCGTATGCAAGGTCAGCGGTGACCACGTATATGGGACGCTCAAGTATGAGTCCGGTGTCCATCGTGTCCAGAGAGTCCCTCAGACCGAAACCCAGGGAAGAGTCCAGACTTCAGCAGCTTCGGTGGCAGTCCTTCCCGAAGCCGGCGAATTCGACATCGAACTCAATGAGAAGGATATACGCAAGGATACCTTCTGTTCTTCCGGCCCGGGAGGCCAGTCCGTCAACACCACTTATTCGGCCATACGCCTCACCCATATCCCTACGGGCATAGTGGTCCAGTGCCAGGACGAGAAATCCCAGCTCAAGAATTACGACAAGGCCCTGAACGAGCTCCGTACCCGAATCTACAATATGGAGTATCAGAAGTATCTTGACGGCATTTCCGCAAAGCGCAAGACGATGGTGAGCACAGGTGACCGCTCCGCGAAGATACGTACCTACAACTACCAGCAGTCGCGTGTCACCGACCACCGCATCAACTATACGATGTACAATCTTCCTGTCTTCATGGACGGTGCAATCCAGGACGTTATCGACCACCTGATAGTCGCCGAGAACGCCGAGCGCCTCAAGGAAGCGGGAGAGTAAGCCCCTTTCGCAGCGATGAGATTCAAGATAGTCGCGAAGTACATAGGAGTATCGATGCTGCTTGTGTCGGCCTTCATGCTCATCTCGGCGATGATCTCGGCATACAACGGTTTCGATGCCGGTTTTCTGCCCCTGCTCTTTTCCGGTATAATGGCCGGGGCGCTGGGGATTTTCCCGAGTATCTTCGTCCGCAACGCCGGGCGCGTGAGACGGGAGGAAGGTTTCTATGTGGTTACGGGATCCTGGTTCTTCTGCAGTCTCATAGGGATGGTCCCATTTCTTATGTACGGAGGGCCGTTTACCTTCACGGACGCACTCTTCGAGTCCGTCTCGGGTTTCACTACAACCGGAGCTTCCATCTTGAGTGACATAGAATCCCTTCCTCGCAGCATTCTTTTCTGGAGGATGTCCACATCGTGGATAGGCGGTATAGGAATAATTGCGCTCTTCTCCCTTGTGCTTCCTTCCTCCGGAGGAAGCGGATCCACCCTCGCAGAGGCGGAAATGTCCCAGATAGCCAAGAGTGCGACCCAGTTGAAGATGAAGTCGTTCGCAAGAGCGACGGTGCTCACCTACGTGGTGCTTACCATAGCCGCAGTCTTTTCCCTGAAATTTTCCGGAATGTGCTGGTTCGATGCGGTAACCCACGCGATGTCAGCCTGCGCAACCTGCGGCTTCAGTACCAAGAACGCCAGCATAGCCTTCTATGACAATCCTCTGATAGAGGCCGTCCTTGCCGTATTCATGGTCCTTTGCAGCATACGTTTTGTGCTTCTCGTCAGAGCCTTCACACGTCAGGGCGCCAGGGCTTTCTTCGGCTCCGAGGTGGTCCGTGTCTTTCTTATGACCCTTTTTGTCAGCATAGTTGTCATAACCGCCGGTCTGGCATTCTCCGGTGACAACGGCTCCCTGCTCCATTGTTTCAGGCTGGCTGCCTTCCAGGTAGCATCCGTCTTCACTACGACAGGTCTGGCGACTACAGACACGGCCCTCTGGCCTACGATGTGTATCAGTGTGCTCATGGCTGGCTCCCTTGTCTGCGGGTGCTCCGGTTCCACTTCGGGTGGCATGAAGATCGAAAGGGCGATAGTGGGCTTCAAGTCCATTCGCCAGAAAGTTACCCAGATGAAGAGTCAGAACCTCGTGACAAGAATCAGTCTAGACGGAAAGACTGTCAGTGAGGCTGCGGCGCGGGAAACCCTTCTGTTCATAGTCTGCTACATAATCCTCATCATTTCGGGTGCAGTGCTCCTTTCCGTCACCGGAATGGACCTTGAGAGTTCGTGGACGGCCTCGCTCGCGTGCATAAGCAACGTCGGCCCCGGATTCGGAGAGGTGGGTTCGATGTCGAACTATTCCGAACTGCCGGGGCTGGCGAAATATGTGTGCATGGCACTTATGGTGATAGGAAGGCTTGAAATCTTCCCTGTGCTCTACGTTTTCAGGCTCAAATCCTTGAGGCAAGCTTTTCAAGGCAAAGCTCTATGAGCTTGCGAACCTGGGCCTTGTAGTCCGGGTTGCTGTCGTGGGCGTGACGCTGCGCGATGATGCAGCACACGGTGCCGGCATTATGTCCCAGATGACGGGCGATTCCTGCTATGGCCGAACCTTCCATCTCGAAGTTCGTTATCTTCTTTCCGTTGAAACTGAAGGCCTCGAACCTGTCTATCATATCAGGCATCGCCAGAGGCATTCTGAGCACACGGCCCTGCGGACCGTAGAAACCTGATGCGGAAATGGTCATACCCATTATCGTGCAGTCGGCAAATAGCGAGCGCATCTCTTCTCCGGCAGCAACGAAATAAGGGTCCGGGAGGTGCCTGTCCCAGCCTACGGCCTTCTTGAAGGCTTCCTCAATCTCTGGAACAACGATGCTGTCGCGGTCGGCGTACCAGTTCATAAGTCCGTCGCATCCCACCGATATTTCGGAAAATACGAAGGAGCCCAGAGGAATCTCTGGCTGAATGGCTCCGGAGGTACCTATGCGCAGTATGTTGAGGCTTTTCCTGTTCTCCTTGATTTCGCGAGTGGTGAAATCGATATTGGCGAGTGCGTCAAGCTCATTCATCACAATGTCGATATTGTCCGTGCCTATTCCGGTGGAGAGGACTGTGATTCTCTTGCCCTTGTATTTGCCCGTGACGGCAACGAATTCCCTCGATGCGCTTCTGAATTCGATATCGCCGAGATATTCGGCAATCATGTCGACCCTGCCCGGGTCTCCTACGAGTATGACGTCGTCCGCGAGCTGCTCCGGTCTGATGTGGAGGTGGAATACGGAACCGTCAGGGTTGATTATGAGTTCTGATTCTGCTATTCTCATAGTATCTGTTTTTAATGTTGCTACAATAAGTGCGAGCTGACCGCAGCCTCGTCGTGGGCTCTGTTCCCGCTGCGCACTTTTTACAAACCTTAGATTTGCAGCGTAGTTCTCTGCGCCTAGGTTTGTACGACAAAAATA
>JAEDEB010000038.1 GCA_016293535.1 Bacteroidales bacterium
CGAAGAGCTGCTTCAGCAGGTAACTCTCATTAGGTGAATGGATTGTGTCTCTCTCAAGCCCGAAGCCCATCAACAGGGGGTCGATTCCCAGTATCCTCTGAAGGTCTGCAAGCACAGGAATGCTGCCTCCTCCCCTGCTCGGAACCGGCTCTATGCCATAGACCTCCGCCATAGCCCTTGAAGCCGCCTTGTAGGCCGGAGAAGATATCGGAATCAGAAAGCCGTTGCCGCCGTGACACGGCTTGACCTCAACCTTGACGCAGGCAGGCGCGATGGACCTGAAATGTTCGGCGAAAAGCCCGCTGATGGTCTCGCTGTCCTGATTCGGCACGAGACGCATCGAAATCTTCGCGTGAGCCTCGGACGGAAGCACCGTCTTGGCACCCTCCCCCGTATAGCCGCCCCATATTCCGTTAACATCAAGGCAAGGCCTTATGCCCGTGCGCTCCAGGGTGCTATAGCCCTCTTCTCCGCGCACCTCGTTGATATCCAAGAACTTCTTATACTCTTCCATATCGAAAGGTGCTCTCGCAAGCATGGCCCTGTCACTCTCGGAAAGTTCGACGACGTCGTCATAGAAGCCCTTCACGGTGATGCGTCCCTTCTCATCTATGAGCGAGGCAATCATCTCGCAAAGCACATTGACGGGATTGGCTACCGCCCCGCCATAATGGCCTGAATGCAGATCCTTGTTCGGTCCGGTTACCTTTACCTCTACGTAGGAGAGCCCACGCATTCCGCAATTGATGGAAGGAACCTCCTCCGAAATCATGGTCGTATCGGAAACCAGAATCACATCCGCGGCAAGCATATCCCTATGCTCACTTGCCCAGGCAGCCAGCGACGGGCTGCCTATCTCCTCCTCGCCCTCGAAGATGAACTTGACATTGTGTCTGAGCCCTCCTTCGCGAAGCATATACTCGAAGGCCTTCAGGTGCATGAAAAGCTGTCCCTTGTCGTCATTTGCACCACGCGCATAAATGGCGCCGTCGCGGATTTCCGGTTCGAATGGATCCGACTTCCAAAGTTCCACAGGGTCAACCGGTTGCACGTCGTAGTGTCCGTACACCAGCACGGTGGGCGCATCGTCCGCAACAATCTTCTGTCCGAATACCAGCGGATGCCCTGCAGTCTCATAAACTGCAGCCTCGTCAGCGCCCGCCTCCTTCAGCAGCCCGACCAGCCTTCCGGCACATCTGTACATGTCTTCCTTATGCTCGGACGAGGAACTTATGGACGGGATTCTCAAAAGGGAGAAAAGCTCCTCCATGAATCTTTCTCTGTTCTTTTCGATATACGCTCTCATATCAACATTCGCTTTTGTACTGGACATATTTTACAAATATCTCAAATTGTCACGTTAAAGCAAAGAACGAAGACTGTCCTTGCATAAGAAAAAAAATATTATCTTTGCGGAAACAATGGGGTATTAGCTCAGTTGGTAGAGCGTTTGAATGGCATTCAAAAGGTCAGGAGTTCGATTCTCCTATGCTCCACAAAATACGCTGACAATCAGCAAGTCACAGAGTCTATACACAATTTCGTACACAGTTTTACGAGTTGTGTCAATCTTGCTCTTGGTGTGGACATGCTTCATTAGAATTTAAGGAAGTGAAGTCCGATTTTCCTATGAAATTCGGGAATACGGGTACGATTTTAATAAAGTTCAATGAAATAGGCGTATCAGATTATCTCACCTGCCCAAAGGGCTTTGAAAAAGTCGGTCACGTAGTAGAGATCAATATCTCCAGAGCGTCTTGTCAGCGTGTCACGTGATACAATGATTTGTTTGGCATCCGGGTGCTCTTCAACGAATCTCTTCAGGCCCTTTTTGTGTTTGGTTTCTATATGATCCGTTGACTTGATCTCAATGGCAACACGAGCATCACCAATCACGGCATCAACTTCATCATTGTTGTAAGTATGCCAGTAGGTCAGTTCCTCTTCACTGCCGGTATATCCAAGGTACGCACGAATTTCCTGCATCACGATGCTCTCAAAGGCGTGGCCATATTCAGGCGTTCCCGGCATCAGGTGGTAACGATGAAGCAGGTAGTTGGGGATGCCGACATCAAAGAAATAAAACTTGGACGTCTGGTACAGTTTGCGTTTTATCACCTTTCTGTATGGTTTGACCTCGAATCCAAGGAGCGTGTCGTAGAGAATTTTGAAATAAGCCTTGGCCGTATTGACGGACACGCCGCAATCAGAGGCCACGTTGTCGTAATTCAGAATCTCAGTATTTGTCACGGCTGCCACTTCGAGGAAACGCTCGAAAGTGTCGATATTCTGGACCAGGGCTTCCTCTTCGACTTCTTCTTTGAGGTAAAGGTTCACATAGTTCTTGAGGCGAATCCTTGCATCCTTCACCATATAGTGACGGGGAATCATGCCGTTCTGGATGGCCCGGCTGAAGTCGTAATCAGGAATCTCAGCAAAAACGAGAGGATACAAGTTCTCTTCATTCGCCCTTCCCCCCAACTGATTGACTCCGGCTTTCTTGATCTTCCTGGCACTGGAGCCGCTCAAGATGAAGTACAGGCCATTCTCGACCATCAGTTTGTGAACCACATCCAGAAGCTCAGGGAGTTTCTGGATTTCATCCACGATGACCAGCGTCTGAGGAGGATACTTCACCAGCATCTCGTAGAAATCCATCGCACGGCGCTTGAAGCGCTTCCGGGTATCAGGGTCGAGGAGGTCAACGTATATCGCTTTGGGGAAACGTTCCCTCAAGAGCGTAGATTTCCCCACCTGGCGTCCGCCAAACAGGAACATTCCTTCATCAAGGCGGTTCTCTATATCGAATATCCTATGGTACATAAAACTGTTAAAAATTTTCAGCGGCGTTGACAAAATTCACGAAAAATCGTCAGCGTCAATGCAAATTTAACAAGGTTTATCTGAATACCAAAATCTTTGCGAGGTTTACCATTATTACTGCTAATTCTTGATATAAGCCGTAGCTCGTCCAGTTCCAACCTTCTCGATGAAGCCGCTGGCGATTAGTTCTGCCAGGGTCCGTTCGATGGTAGTCAAGCTGATATCCGGGCAGGCCTGGGCAATGTACTTCTTTGAAATCTTGCCCGGGGTCTTCTCGATAAGATTCTTGATCCGTAGCGTTTTTCTGCCTCATTTAACATTTATCTGCATCAAATTTGAAGAAATGATGCAGAAAAGTCGAATGATGAGGCAGATTCGGTGGGTTGCAATTACTTCTCCATCTCCTGCTCGAAGAGCTTGATGGTCTGGTAGTCGGAGTGGCCTGAACGCGCTCCGGCGCTCATCACTTCTTCTTGAAGGTGTAGGTAATTGTGCCCTCAACCAGTTCAGGAGCATCGTAATCTAAATTGAAATCGGTTTTCAACGCCGCTCTGCGAGCCGATTCCAACACTTCCTGATCCGTGATGGTCGTACCATCCGCAATGCTTGTCTTCTTCACCGTTCCAGATCGATTGACAGACACGTTCACCGTTATCTTGCCTCCCTGCGAGCCAAGATATTCCGGCAATTCAACGATACCGGAAACGTATCTGTCCTCCAATCTATACGATGTCGACACGGTGACTTTCTCCCTTGCCGCTTTGGCTCTCGATTCAGCCTGCGCTGCTTTATCGCTTTCTTCAATTTCAGAGAAAAGAGCCTCCCAGAATGTCTGTGGCTGCTTTTTTCTACTGCTGACGGTCTTCGTGGACTTAGCGATTTTCGCTGTGGCGAGCATCAGGGAATCCACCTTTTGTTCAGTGACATGAACCTGTTCTCTCAAGGCCTTGACTTCCTCTGAAGTCCTGTATGAAAAATAACCTGTCGCGCCACATATCAATATGGCGACAATTAGCAGAATTTTAGTTGAATCCATATCGCAGCAATATATCAATTTTTAAAAAACGGGGAAAGTTTAGACCGGAGTGCTGTCGGTGTCCAAAATTTTATGCAAATGTATACATATAATTGAATATCTTTGTTTTTAGCATATTACATAAACAACCACATGATGAACAGAATCTTCCTTTCATTGCTTGCAGTTCTGCTCGGCATTTCTGCATCCGCTGCTACAAAGTCAAAGACAATCAGCGTCAAGTCGCCTGACGGGCAGACCGAGGTCAAAGTAACTGTAGCCGAAGACATCCGATATGATGTCATAAGCAAAGGGGAAACACTGATGGCAGGCAACAGGATTGCCTTGAAACTTAGCGACCGCACACTCGGCGAGAATCCAGTGCTCAAGAGCAGCAAGATCCGCTCTGTAGTCGAAACGCTCAAACCGGATTTCAAACTCAAATACGCCGAGGTTGAGAACAATCATTCTCTCCTGACCCTTACGTTCAAGGGCAATTACCAGATTCTGTGGAGAGTCTATGACGACGGCGTCGCCTATCGCATTGTCACCTCCCTTCCCGGCGAAATCGATGTGATGGAGGAAGTGGTGGAATACAATCTTACTGCAGCCGAGTCGCTTGTGGGACAGCTTCCGCGCGGGTTCAAGACCTCTCACGAAGAAGCATACAGCCGTGTGAAGGTGTCGGAGCTCAATCCCGACAGGATGTGGGAAGTCCCGTTCATAGCCGAGTTTGCCGACAGCAAGATTTTCGTCTGCGAATTCGATGTCGAAGACTATCCTGGACTCTTTCTTAAACCTTCCGCAGCCGGCGTCCTTGGTGCATGCCATCCGCACAGCCCGACAAAGTTCGAGGATCAGGGCGACCGCACCGTCCGTTTCCTCGAGACCAGCGAATGGATTGCCCGCACTTCCGGCACCCGCAGTTTCCCATGGAGATATATGCTCATCACCCGTGACGACCGCAAAATCGCAGAGAACCGTATGCCTATGAGACTTGCTCCGGCATCCAGAATCGACGGCAGCTGGATACAGCGCGGCCAGACGACCTGGGATTGGCTCAACGGAATACCTTATGGACCAGGAATAGACTTCGTCGGCGGCATCAACCTCGAGACCTACAAGTATTTCACTGACTTCGCACAGAAGAACGGAGTCAAGTACATACTCATCGACGAGGGTTGGGCCCTCGATACCCGCAACCCTTATGTCACCAATCCTGAGGTCAGGATCCATGAGCTCATCTCCTACGCAGAGGAAAGGGGCATAGGCGTGATACTCTGGCTCCCTTGGCTCACGGTCGAGCACAACATGGACAAAATGTTCGAGACCTTCGCGGACTGGGGCATCAAGGGTGTAAAGATCGACTTCATGGACAGGCAGGACCAGTGGATGATAAACTTCTACGAAAGAGTTGCCATCGAAGCTGCAAAGAATCACATTTTCGTAGATTTCCACGGCGCAAACCACCCTACAGGTCTCGAGTACAGATACCCCAACATCCTTACCTATGAGGGCGTGCGCGGCATTGAATACCGCCATAACTGCCTGCCTGACAACACTTTATACCAGCCTTATCTGCGTAACGCCGCCGGCCCTATGGACTTCACTCCGGGCATGGTGGTATGCCAGCAGCCGGAGTTCTACAAGGGCGACCGTCCCGTTACCCCTGCCGTGGGAACCAAGGCTTCCCAGATGGCTCAGGTCATAGCCTTCGAGACCGGTCTCCAGATGCTTGCAGACAACCCTTGCCGTTACGACATGTACCCGGATTGCAGGGACTTCATGTGCGGAATTCCGGTAGAATGGGACGACACGAAGGTTCTCGCGGGTGAACTCGGCAAGTTCTACATTGTTGCAAAGAGAAGCGGAGATACCTGGTACATCGCCGGTCTCAACAACTCCACCCCGCGCGACGTGGAAATTGAGCTCGGATTCCTCGGCAGCCGCAGTTACGATGTGACCGCATTTGTCGACGGTCCGATGTCCGATTCCATAGGCATGGACTACCGTTGCCACAGGAAGGAAAATGTAAACGCCGCCGACACCCCTGTGTTCAAGGTCCATATGGCACGCAACGGCGGTCTGGCTGCAGTGCTGGAATAAGTCATCCTCAAAACATTGCCAGAGGGCTGAGCCCAACACCAAATCTCGAAACGAATATGAAAGAAACTATTCAAGAACTGTTCAGAGGATACAAATCCAGAGAGGCTTTCTGGGCTGCTGCCGAGAATGTGATGACCGACCGATGGAGCCAGACTATGCTCCTGAGGCTTGTCAGCAAGAAGAACCATATCGTCATGCTCCGTGAAGATATGGACAGGATCAGGGAACTCGCCGACTCCGGAAATCCATATATGCAGTATACATACGCCCGTCTTCACGATGTGCTGCTGCCGGACCCGGATTCGGTCGAGACATTTGAGAAGTACTACACCCTCGCGATGGAGGGAGGGATTGCTGACGCGAAGATGCAGCTTGCCTTTGCCTACCGCGACGGCGACTTCGGGGAAATGGACAGGAGACGGTACCGCAAGCTGATGGAGGAGGCACTCGCTGAGGGCAGCGACAGGGCCGCACAGCAGAAACTCAACGAAATGATTTTTGGCGCCGATGGTGTGGAAGCGGAACCTGAAAAGGCATTGAGGCTCATTTCGGAATATCTGAGCGGCAGCGAAGAAGAGCCGGACCCTATCTACTACAAGCTCAGGGGCAATGCCGAGGAGAAACTCGGAAAGAAGGAAGAGGCGGTGGCAGACTACAGGAAGGCAGCGGAAAATGGCTTTGCAGATGCATATTTCTGGCTGGCCATTCTGATCTGCTGCGATGAGAACGGAACGGTGGTGGACAGCGACCGCTTCACTGAGATTATGAGCGCAGGGCAGGAGGCAAATTCGCCCCTGGGCTACCTTGAAACCGCCTGCCTGATAACTCCGGAACTCTACGAAGCCGCTGACGAAAAATCAAGGTCAGAACTCAGGAATCTGCTTGAGGAACAGCTCAGCCTTGCTTCTTTGATGGGAGAATGCGACGCTCCGTTCTGGCTCGGCCACTATTACGAAAACGGCCTGTACGGTTTTGCACAGGACAATGGACTGGCCTGGCAGATGTATGCGAAAGCTGCCTGGATGAGATCGGCCGAAGGATACGCCAGTCTCAGCCGCATGGTCCTCGAAGACGGCACCGCGCCTGAGGACAAGGACGAGGATTTCGGATATGAATGTGCATACCGTGGATATGCGCTCGGATCCGATACCTTGGAAACGGTCATACGCGGGTACCGCAACGGGCATCTTACCCACCACGCCGCCGTGATCGAGGAGTTCCTTCTGCCCCGCTACGAAGAACTGTGCGACGAAGAGGACTGCGATGACTATTATGAACCCGAAATCGAAGAGGATTGTTACGCCGTCAGCGAAACCCCCGTCAGCGAAGACAGAGCCGGTGAAGGTACGGACCCGCAGAGGCTAAGCGAAATCTGCGAGGAATGCCTGGCGAAGGCTGAGGAGGCCGACAAGGACAGGCGCCCGTGGGACGTCGCCGAATATGCACGCAGATATGCAGACGCCGCCGACATTCTCAAAGGATACGAGCACATGCTCAATTCCCTCTACTCATGGAACAGTAAGTTGCTGGATCTCATCGTGGACCGTCCGCGGCTGAAACTTAGGCTGTGCAGGATACAACTTTCCGTACTCAGATGGATCGAGGCCCTTCAGGGACATGAACTCGGAATGGCCGACGACCTCGCAGACGAAATACGCGAATTGTCCGGTTGCATATCCCTTGCGGACGAGGGCAGGTTGGACGAAATACCGCAGACCGAACTGCTCAAGCGCGATCCGGTCGAATGGACAGCCGCCTGGGAGAATGTGATCGACGAAGCCGACAGGATGGCATACGGGGAGCTCAAGGACGTCCCTATGCATATGGGATGGTGTTTCGCTTTCTGGTCGGCACGCGCAGCGGCACTCGGGAAATTCGGCATCGAATGGCGAAGTCCCGGGTTGATGAACCCGGGGGTCATATTCGACTGACGGCCTGATTACCAACCAATCTTTACACCGGCGAAGAAGCATCGTGGCGATGCCGGGCCGTAGATATATCCGGAATCGCGATCGGGCCCCTGGTCGAAATCCTTCTGCCAGGCATTGAGGAAATTCTGCACACCTGCATTGAGCTGGAGTGAGACGCTCCTCCATATCTTGAAATCGTAGGACAGCTTGCAGTTCAGGTCGAAGAAAGACGGAGTGGTCTCGGTACGGTTGGCCTCGATGTAGCCGGCATGGTGTTCCACGAGCATGGGCCCGGTATAAGTGCCGCTCAGGGAAATCATAAGCGTCCTGTAGTGAATAATTTGAGACAAACTGCGTCATCGGCGAATCTGGCCGTTGCCTTCGATGAGGTACTTGTAGGTCGTAAGCTCATTCAGGGCCATAGGGCCGCGAGCATGGAGTTTCTGGGTCGAGATGCCAATCTCTGCTCCGAAGCCGAATTGAGCACCGTCCGTAAAAGCCGTGGAAACATTGGCATACACACAGGCCGCATCCACCCTTTTCCAGAAAAGTTCCACCGCCGCCCTGTTTTCGCTCACGATGCACTCGCTATGACGGGAACCGTATCTGCCAATGTGCGCGATGGCTTCTTCCACGGAGTCGACAACCCGTATGCTCATCTTGTAGTCAAGATACTCCGTTCCGAACGAACTTTCGTCAGCGGCATTGAGCAGATGGGAAGGATAACGGCCCTCAAGCGCCGCAAAAGCCCTCTCATCCGCGTAGATGACAACATCATTTTCCTGGAGCGGAGAGCAAAGAGCCGGCAGGTCGGAGAGACGCTCACTATGGACAATGAGACAGTCGAGCGCATTGCAGACGCTGACCCTGCGCGTCTTCGCATTGTTGACTATCGCGGCGCCCTTTGCGAGATCGCCGTCCCTGTCGAAATAGGTATGGCAAATCCCCGCGCCTGTTTCGATTACAGGTACACGTGCATTGTCGCGTACGAAGCGTATCAGCCCTGCGCTGCCCCTCGGGATGATTACATCCACAATTCCGACCGCATCGAGAAGTGCCGACACCGCCTCGCGGGAAGACGGAAGAAGGGTGCATGCCGCCGTATCCACGCCGTGTCTCTCCAGTACGGACGCGATGATTCCGACTATGCAGCGGTTCGTATGCTCAGCCTCCGAGCCGCCCTTGAGAACGCAGACGTTCCCGCTCTTTAGACAGACCGAGAAGACGTCAGGGGTGACGTTCGGCCTTGCTTCGTAGATGACACCAACGACTCCTAAAGGCACTGAGAGCTTGGTGATTTTCATTCCGTTAGGACGCGTGAAACTATCCAGCACCCTGCCCAGGGGCGAAGACAGGCTCGCAACCTTTTCCATATCCGAGGCAATCAACGAAATACGCTCGGAAGTCAGGAGGAGACGGTCATATCCGGGTATCTTCGCGGCGGCAGCCTGCCTGTCGGCTGCTGCGGCGTCAGCGCCAATCCTTTCCGCCCCCGGCGAATCAGCGCCAATGCGGTCTGCCAGCAGGGCTTCAGTGTCAAGGCGGTTGGCGGCGAGTATCGCGTCGCTCTCCTCGCGGAGGCGCGCAGCCACATCCATCAGTATCGCGTTCGTCTGCTCGAGGGTCAGCGCAGCCACACTTTCTGTCGCCTTTGCCGCTGCCTTCAGCATATCATTTATATCATTATCCATATCAGTGTTCGAATTTTAAATGTGAAGATTGCTCTATGTTCTTCAGATCAATTTGGGTTCGAAACGCGTACAAAGTACATCGCTCTTGCAGTCAACAACATCCACTAGTATGTCGGGGGTACGGCCGTTTGCGATTACAACAGGTATCCCCTCGCCAGCAAGTTTCAGGGCTACGCCGCACTTGGTAAGCATTCCGCCGCGGCCACGGGATGATTTTTCCGGACTTATGAACCCGGACAAAGCGTCGTCGCCACCATCAAGCTTCACAACAGGAATCAGGCGGCTCGAGCTTTCCTTCGGATCACCGTCATAAAGCCCATTTATATTGCTGAGTATCAGGAGCATATCAGCCTTCATCATACGGGCCATGGTTCCGGACAGTTCGTCGTTGTCAGTGAACATAAGCTCGGTCAGGGAAATGGTGTCGTTCTCGTTGACTATGGGGATGACACGGTTGCCGAGCATCACATCTATGCAATGCCTCTGGTTCTCATACTGTTCAGGCCGCGAGAGGCTGTCCTTGGTCGTAAGCACCTGCCCGCAGACTATGCCGTGGCTGGAGAAAAGGTCCGAATACCGATTCATAAGCTTGACCTGTCCCACCGCCGAATAAAGCTGTCGCGATGAGACATCGTCAAGATTCTCCCGAGGAGCAACTTCCGTTCTTCCTGAAGCTACGGCCCCGGAGGAAACCAGAATGATTTCCATTCCCCTCTTATGTAGAGCCGCCACCTGGTCCGCAACCGCAGACATACGGGTTATGTCGAGGGTCCCGTCTTCCCTGGTCAGCACATTGCTGCCGATTTTCACTACTATCCTGTTCATCTTGTCATCGACTACCGGGAGCCATTCCCGGTTGTCAGCCTGTTAATCCTTTTCAGAAATTGAAGTACTCCAGCATCTGGACCACCTGCGGAATCTCATCCGCACTTCCGGTCGGAAGTATGAGAACCGTATCGGTACTGCTCTTCCCGTCAACAGTAAGGGAAAGCGACCTGTACACATTGAATGAATCTATCATCGCCTGAGACTGGGCAACGGAAAGATCGACGTCCGCGGAGCACTGTTTCAGAGCCTTCGGGGCAATCTTCAGCAGTTTTCCGTAGCTTGCCATGTCCTGAAAACTCGTAAGGTTGACTATGCCCACACCTGCTGCAGCTACTCCTAGCTGGGCCGTGGCAATCTTGTCCTTCAATGAGTTACCCTCGTCTATCCTGTCCTCAAGCTTGGAAATCATATCTGAAAGCGAGAGTCTCGCGCCACGGGAATCCACAAAGGAGAAACACTTGTAAACCTTCCCGTCCGACGCCTGCACGAAAGTCTCTGAAGAGGCTGGCATGTCATAGGCTCCTTCACGGTACTGGGCAACCGACTTCCATACATTATTGACATCCCTGAGATAGGAGTCTATTGCGCTGTTGCCGCTGTAGTAGTTTTTCACTTCCCATTCTACACGGGGCTCTACCTTCTGCTGGTCCTTGCCGGACCTCTTCCTTGAACCCTTTGGTGTCCCGGCAGCTTTTTCAGTTCCGGCAGCCGCCGCTGAGGCTGAATGGCTGGTCTCTGATGCAGAAGAACCCGACGGCTGGGTGCCTGACTGCTGGGAGGCTGACGTAGCGGAATCGCCGGAGGCCGAAGCCGTTCCGGAAGCGCCGCCACGTCCCTGGCTGCCAGGCGTATAGCTTATCGGGACCTGCTTGTGACACGGTTCCTTGCTGAGTTTGATGTCGTGGAAGAGATACTGTCCAGAACGGACGTCCCCACACTCCAGCCAGAACATCAGCTGGCGGCACTTGAAGATAGGGACGGTCACGGTCAGAGGCGCCATCTTGTTGTCAAGCCAGTACTCCCCGACAAGCACCTGATCCGCCATCACGTTGAGTTTTACGGAATTGAGAACGTTCTCCTTCGTCATATCCCCGAAAACCTGAGCGAATTCATCAACATATTCCCTCATATTCTCCACCGTGAAGGTACAGCTCTCGTACTGCCCCATAGGGTTGAAGGCGGCTGCGGCAGACTGCTTGTTGCTGCTGTCGTTCAGAAGCAGGAATATGCCTAAGTTGGCTGTCCCTGAAGCGCCACCGCTCACTCCCGTATATGCCGCAACGTCCGAGCTGCTGACACTCGCGCCAACACCTGTCAGCAGCATGAAGGCCGCGTCCATCACCGTGACGTTCTCGAGTCCGAGAGGGATGTTGGTCTCGAGCATGAAGCCCTTGTTGATTTCCCGTCCGTCCTTCATTTTGAAAGACCTCGTGATGGTGGAACCGTCGAGGAAGCAGTCATCCATGCTGAAAGAGGTCAGGTCGCTGACGAAACGGCCGTTATAATGGAAATACGGCTTTCCGCAGAAATCGATGAGGTCGGTCTCGTAAGGGCTGTCCGGCTCAGGACGAGCAAAGATGTCATTCTCCACCGGTTCCCCTCTGTACAGGACAATATCGCCGACGCCGATGATGGTCTGCTTCTCCTTTCCGCTGCCGCGTCGGGCGAACTTCAGGGTGCGGCACTTATGGACAGGAATCTTATAGTGCTGGCAAGGCCAGGTCGAATATATCTTATGGTCGAAGACGAGCTGGTCGTCCACATAGATGAGAAGATTGTCGTCATCCATATATGAGCGTTTGCTCAGGCAACCTGCATCGAAACTTATCCAGTCGTATTCACCGGCGAGATCGAAAGCCGCATAGGAATCGATCCTGTCGCCGAGAAGAGTGTTGCCGGTCGTAAGCAGCAGTCCCTCCCAGTACTTAACTCCGCCCATCGAGAAGGTATAATGACGGGACTCGCCTTCGAAAAGGGTGGAGCTGGCCTTGCTGACTCCCCTGACGGAGAAAGGACGGATGCTGGACATCAATGGACATACGTCCGGGAGCATTGATATTCTTTCCTTGTTCGGATTGATCGTTCCCGGAGTCGGGACCGAGGTGTCGCCTTCGCGATATGCAAATATGTCGACAACGGCGAGGGTCATTCCTCCGAGGAAATCGCTGGCGCGGTATTCTGCACTGATGCACAGTGATTCCACACCCTTTACGTCCAGGACAATCTGGCGGGAAAGTTCGTTCTGCCTTATGCACTCTTCATACAGGGTCTTGCGGTCGCCCTTTACCACAAGCCACACGCTGGCATTGCTGCTCTGGTTGTCCCTGGCCCCGACGACGAACGAAAGCTTGTCGAAACGACTGTTCAGCCAGAAATAAGCATCGCCGACAGTCTTGCCCATCAAAGCCTGCTGAATTGAAAAAGCAAGTCCGGAGTCATATTCCTTGGAAGAGACATTGATGCTCTCCATCTGGTTTTTGCTGCGAATCGCACCTTCGCCAACCACCGAATCGACGTAACCGCTGTTTACGCTGTAGAAAGGCAGTTCCTTGACAAGTTTGACCTTGCCGGACGGGACTTTCGGATAAAAGGTGTTCGGATTGGAAACCTTCTGGCCGGCCTTCCACAACCTGAGATTTGCGAAAGTCGGATCCACGGAACCGCCTACCACCGTGAACACCAGCTGCCTGACACCCTTGACGTCAAGGGTGAAGAAGCGTGGCGGATCGTATGCGAACATCACCTCGTCGAAGATGATGCGGCCGTCTGCCTTTATCGTCACTATGGAGTTGCCGCTGGAACTGGACTCCACAATGACGCTCGGACCCATCACGAAAGAGAGTTTCTCATATCCGCCGCCGATGTCGAAAGTAGCGGTGCCCTTGACTCCGTCAGCGATCAGTCCTCCTGAAGGCGTGCCGAGATGGAACGCCGATGAAACCCCGGTTCCGCTGAGGTAGTTGTTGTTGACATAATATTTTGCCGTCTCGGCAGGCTTGTATGTACCCAGAAGGGACGTCTGGGCAGAGACAGAGGCCGCGGTTAAACAGAGGACGGCAATAACTGAATACAATCTTTTCATAGCTGGCGGATTATTTGTAACGTGCTGAAATTGAGTTGTAAACTACAGATTATGCCTGAAACGTATGCATATCACGTCGTCAGGACCTTCAAAGGCTGACGGAGTCAGGCTGAGCACGCCCTTCTTCCAGCTGAACGGGACAGCTGAGCCGTCTCCCAGGCGCACAATCTCGAGAGGTCTCGAGGCAGCAGGGATAGAAAGAAGTTCTTGATGATTAAGAATATGGAGATAGAGTACATTATCCTTCTGTGTAGTCACACCCCAGTCCTGCTCAGCAATATATCCGGCCTGGGTTCCATATATGCTTTCTCCGTAAGTGGAAAGCCAGCTGCCCATCGCCCCGAGTCTTTCAATCGCTTCTTCAGGCAGGGTTCCGTCAGGACGGGGACCTATGTTCAGAAGAAGGTTGGCACCCTTGCCTGCCGTGCGGACAAGATAGCGTACGAGTTCGTCCTCAGATTTATAGAAGGTATCTGTAATGCAGTAGCCCCAGTTATTATTCATGGTTTCGCAGGTCTCTAAAGGAAGAGGGGAAATCTCCTGGCCACTGAAGCCGGACTCATTATGACCCGGTATATCCTTTTCAAAAATCTGAATATCCTCTCCTTCGAAAGGAAGAATATGGTGATTGTTTCCTATGAGACAGCCTGGCTGCAGGGAATGTATGAGTTCATACTGATGATAGAGATTCCAGAGTTCAGGCTGGTCCTCACGAGGATACATATCCTTGTCCCAGATACCGTCGAACCATATCGCCCTGATCGGACCGTAGCCGGTAAGAAGTTCAGTAAGCTGGGTGTCCATAAAATCGAGATAGCTGTTCCAGTCCCCTTCGTCAGGTCTGCCTGTGCCGTTTCCAGTGCGTCCCCGAGGATAGAAGTCCGTCCTTCCCCAATCCAGATGGGAATAGTAGAAATGGAGTTTCATTCCCTCCTCCTGACATGCCTGGGCAATCTCGGCGAGCACATCGCGGCCGAAAGGCGTGCCGTCGACAACGTTATATGGACTCGCAGATGTACCGAACATCGAAAATCCGTCGTGATGGCGGGAGGTAATCGTGATGTAACGGGCTCCCGCGGCCTTGAAGGTGCGGACCCACTGACGGGCATCGAACTTGGACGGATAGAATGCATCGGCGAGGTGTGCATATTCCCTGTAGTTCATATTCTTCAGTTGCATAGCCCATTCACCCTGACCCATCATCGAATAGAGTCCCCAGTGAATGAAGATGCCGAAGCGGTCTTCAGCGAATTCCTTCCTTGAGTTCAGATTTTCTGGGGCTGGCATGTAGCCGGGCTGGGCAAATGCGCAATGGATTAGCAGAAGGGCAAATGAAATTGAGAGAATTCTTTTCATACTGACAATCAAATCGAATATCTTCAAAGATATTGAAAATACTCAAGTATCACAAGTTGCCCCTTCCTGAAGCAACTTATTCTTTTCAGATTACTAAATTTGCGGGCATGAAACAGATTTCCGCAAACAGAATCAAGGAACTGCGCAAGCTGCAGCAGAAAAAATACCGCAACGAAAGCGGCCTCTTCATCGCAGAGGGCGAGAAGATGGTCGGGGAGGCCCTGCAATCCGACTTCAAGGTCGTGGAAACCTTCCGTCTGGAAGAGATTGGAGCAGAGGCGATGTCAAGGATTTCCTCCTTCTCGACTCCCTCGCCCGTGCTTGCCGTAGTGGAGCAGAAACACTACAGGGCTGAAGATGTCGCATTCACCGGACAGGGACTTTTCCTCGGGCTCTGCGGCGTTCGCGACCCCGGCAACCTCGGCACCATCATACGCATTTCGGACTGGTTCGGAATTGACGCTGTCTTCTGTTCCCACGACTGCGTGGACCTGTACAATCCAAAGACAGTCCAGTCCACCATGGGTGCATTGTTCCGCAGAAAAATCATTTACTGCGACATCCCCGACATCATCGCACGCGCCCGTACGGAGGGCTTTCCTGTTTTCGGCACCTTTCTCGACGGCAGCAACATGTACCGTACTGAACTCCCTGCGGGTGCATTGGTCCTGCTCGGCAACGAATCCAACGGGATTCCCGACGAAATCGGCAATCTTCTCGGCAATGGTGAGAGACTGCTGATTCCGCCTTACCCAAGCGATGCGCGCAGCAGCGAATCACTCAATGTTGCGACTGCCGCATCCATCATCTGCGCCGAATTCCGCCGTCCCCTTTTCTGAGTCCGGACAGTCCCGGACTGACACTTCCCCCGGAACGATCAGAGGGCGTGGAAGATGAAAAAAATTTGCCGTTTCAAATGATTTTGCATAAAATTGCGGCCGTTTTCGGGATTTTTAAAATATTTTAGGATTGTGTCCTGAAGTACAGAATCCCTGGATTCTTAACCGCAATTTTATGAATATCAAAAGAATGAACGAAGGGGGCTTTATGTACCCATCGCATCAGGGATGCTACTCTGCACCCTCAATTTCAACGATTTATCTTCAGTTCGAATCAGCTGTGCTTTCAGGCAGTTGGGAATCCGGTACCGGCATGAACTCCGGTCTCGGTGATGACGAATACGTAGAACTCGACTGATAAACTTCTGCACAGCTATGAATACTTCAAGACTTTTCACCATCGCGGCAGCAGCTGCCGTGGCGGCTTCCTGTGCAAAAGAAGAATACACAGGCAATTCATCGGAAATCATAATGGAGCCTATGTCAATAGAGGCAGCGGCATACCCGGGAACAAGGACTGCGCTCGATGGCAAGGAAGTGATATGGACTGAAGGCGACAGGATTGCAGTCTACTCCGACATCGACCTGTCGACCGGCTATATATTCGCAGCGGAGGGCATCAACGGCAGTAGCGCAAGATTCAGCGGCGAGGTTCCGTCCGGTACCGGGCATTTCTTCGCTGTATATCCGCCTGAGCGCGTGGTGTCCGCAAGTGCAGAAGGAGTCACGGTCAATATCCCGGCCGACCAGACCCCGGCTGAGGGCAGTTTCGCAGAGGAAATGAACGTCTCCCTCGCCGAGGGTACAAAGACCCCGGGACTGGAAGATGTCGGTACCCTCACTTTCGAAAATCTCTGCAGCTATGTGAAATTCACCGTTCCCGCTTATGTCGAGGACGTCAGCTCGGTAAAGATTTCCTCATCCGGCCTTCTCGCAGGCGATTTCTCGAGCGCCTCCTCATCCATAGTCGCAAACGGGAGCAGCTCCATCACTATGAAAGGCTCCTTCGGCGCAGGCAAGACCTTCATCTTCGTCATAGCCCCGGGAACTGTAAGCAACTTCAGCATAGAAATCACAGGTTCGAAAGGTAGTTGGACAAGGACAGTCAGCAAGGGTTTCAGCGCAAAGGCAGGAACGCCTGTCAATCTCGGGACGGTTGATTTCAAGCAGGCTGAGCTCAGCGCCACCGCAAGTCACGTCTATGACGGCGCCACCCTCGTCGGCACAGACCTTGACATCGACCTCCATCTTGACGGATTCACAAACTATGCAAGCGACCTCCGGTTCGATGTCAAGAAGGCAGGCAGCACCGTACGCTCATACTCCAGTGCATCGCTTGCCGGCTCAATGGTCAGCCTGTCCGGCACCGCCTACGCTGACTACCCGTATCTTCCGCAGGGAGAATACACCATCGAGGGCTCATACACACGCCCTGACGGCAGTACACAGTCCATCAGCGGCAGTTTCACGGTACCGGCACCGACTTTCAGGGTAAATGCTCCTGTTGCCACTACCAGCTATGACACATATCTGAATTCAGGCGCTGCTGCCGCCAATGCGCAGGACGGCTCCACTATCTACGGTATTGCCGGTAACGGTGTATCCATTTCAGAAGCCATCCTGACTAAATATGCGTCACTTACAAGCGGATATTCATTTACAATTGATGGAAACGCAGCAAGCGCCGGTGACAACGCCAACCAGACCTGGGCAGCACACGAAGTCGTTGCCAAATACACTTTCGACGGAGTGAGCGTCAGCTCAGATGCTCTCGTCTGCCACGTTACGGGACTCCCTTACACTCTTCAGCCGACAAAAGGAGACTGGGCAGCGACTGTTACTTCAGATTACGTTTACTTCAACACCGGGAACATTGAGTTGAAAGGAAACAACGCAACCGGTCTCATCAAAAATCCGAAGATTCAGTCAAAGTCTTTCCATCTCCCGGCCAACGTCAATGTCACTTCAGACTTTTCTTATCTGATTTCAGTAGGAAAATTTGGTATTATTACATACAAAAGCACCTTGACAATGTATATGGGAGGCGCGAAGGCATATTCATACCAGAGAGGCTCTTCCGGCTCCGAAACCAGAAACGTAAGCGTAAGCGGAACCCTCAGTTCCTCAAAACCGTACCTGGAATTCGAGGCAGCAACGACGACAAGCTCAAACTCGGACTCATACAGCCGAATCTACACCGTCCCTGTCCTCTACAGGAACAATTGACACAGTTTGTGCAACGATCAGCCCCTGGATGCCAGAAGGAGGTCTCCGAGCTCACGTATATCCCTGACTATCAAGTCTGGAGGATAGAACTCCGGTGACGTGTTGTTTCTGGCATCCTCGGCGACCGTCAAAGCCGTCCCGAGGGTCGTCTCCCCTGAGAGCACAAGCACCCCGACGGCGCCTGCATTATGGGCCATGGCGGTATCGGTATAGATGCGGTCGCCGACCATTATGATTTCGTCCGGGGAGAGCGAATGACGACGGCATATACCCTCGAGCATGGTCGGGTCCGGTTTTCCAAGGACGATGTCCGGCTTGCGGCCGGTTGCATGCTCTATGCAACGTTGGAGGGAACCGCAATCCACGAGGACGGTCGGCCTGTCGGTAGGGCATACCCTGTCCGGATTCGTCGCGATGTACGGGACGCCCCGGGATGCCCACCACGCAGCCCTGCAGAGCCTCGAATAGGTCAGAGTCGTATCGAAAGCGACGACCAGCACGTCCGGGACATCATCCGCATCGTCCGCACAACTCTCGAACCCCGCCCTTTCAAACTGGCTGACCATGCTCGGCGTCCCCAGCAGAAACAGCCTCTTCGCATCCGGCCACTTCTCGCGGATACAGTCGATTGCTGCGAGCGACGTCGTGTACATATTGTCCTCGCTTGCAGTGATGCCCATATCGGCGAGTTTCTTCAGATAATCCGCCACGGAATTCGTCGGATTGTTGGTGAGGAAGGAATATCCGATCCCGGCGGCCTTCAGGTCGTCAAGTACAGATATGGTATAAGGGAATAACTTCTTGCCCAGATAGATTGTTCCGTCCATATCGAAGGCGACGTGCCTTACACGCGCAAGTTTCTCCCTCATTTCGGAAGTCAGTTCCTTATTGTAATCCGTATTCATATCCATAATCATTCAGAAGGTGCTCCTTTACAAGGAATTGAATTTAACAGGATAAGGCTCACCTTCAAGCTTGTTCCAGGAAGCCGAGAAGCTTGAGTACCTCACTAGGGCATCCTCACGTCTTCCGAGAGAAAGCAGGGAGCTGACGCAGTCCTTGAGGGCCTTTTCATTGAGAGGGTCGCAGGCAAAGAGCATCTCGGATATCTCTATCACAGCCCTGTGCTTCCTCTCTGAATGCTTGATTTTCAGTTCATTCTCAAGGAAAGTCACAACTATGGATTCCACGTCTGCCTTAAAGGAGTCAAAGACAGGGTCCTGTACATCGCGGAGGAATTTGCCCCTTGACAAGATTCGCAGAGCCTCCTCTGATTTCGAATCAGCAAGCAGGGACTTCACCTCCAGAAGGTCGCAGTGGAATTCCGCATCCGGCACAATTCTGTAGATTCCGTCAACATGCTCCAGACTTATTCCCCTGAGGCTGGAGAGAAGATTGCGGAGGGAATTTATAGCCACTCCCCTTGAATTCCTCGCCTTGACCATATCCTTGTCAGGCCAGAGTATGCTGCTCATCCTCGACGGGGAAAGTCCAGAGTCAGAATACTTGAAGAGCAGAAGCAGGAGATTTCTCAACTGAGGCGAAAAGGCATCGGATATATCGTTTCCCCTCCTGTCTATAACGGTGAACTCCCCGAAGAGCAGTATGGAATTGGGTGCCGGTGCATAAGTATAGATTCTCTTGTTCGGGTCCGATTTCGAAAGTATGTACTCGTCAGATTCCATGCGTTTCTCAGACTTTCTGCGACGCACCACGACGGCCACAATGGCGCAGACCAAAGCGAGAAGGAGAATATTGCCGACGATGATCACAATCAGCGCATTGTCCCTGAGCCAAGACCTCTTCATCTCCATAACCGGCGGATACACAAGGGTATGCACCGAAACCCTAGGTATGAGGTTCCTCTCCACATCGAGGCTGACGACAACGAAACTGCCGAGTTCACGGTCGAGGTACATAGTCGAACTGGACCACACCTTGTCGGAAACCACAGGAATGCCGGAATCCAGCTTGGAGAAGCTTCCGTCCCGTATATCGAATCTGTACAGGTACATCGTGGACTGCGTCTTGTACTCAGGATAGCAGAGTACATAAATCCAGTTCCCGTCAACAACCAGTCCCCTCGCCGGCACGCAACGGTCGTCCTTCCAGTCAGCTGTCCAAAGGTACTCGCACTTGCGTGTCTCAAGGTCAACACGGTGAAGTTCATAGAAATTGCGTCTTCCGACGACCTCCTCGCCGGATTCATTTCCAAGTCCTCCGAAGAGGTAGGCGTAGCGTCCGCTCTCGTCCAGTCCCGAAGAAACGAAGAAACGCGGGGTGAGCTGCGGGTCGTCATCCTTGCTGATGTCGCTCAGGTGCCAATGTCCCTTGCCGTCGAATGCATAGAAAACGTCGTTGAAGAACATATTTCCGTAGCCACCGTACATCGTGTATTCACCCGTATACTTGTCCATGAAGGCGGCGTGATGGTGCATAGGGCCATCGAAACGTTCTTCGCCGAGAGCCTTCCACCTGAGGGTCGAGAGATCAAGACAGGCAGATGCTGTCCCCTTTCCGTGGACCCAGTCATGCAGTTCATACGCATAGAGTTTCCCATCATGGACATAGGAAGTGCCGGACAGAATGTTCATGGGACAGACATTCGCATAAGGGCGACTGGTCATTCTCTCCGTAGAGATGTTCAGGGAAATGAGATCTTCCTGGGAGTAAAGCGTAAGCTCGTGATTATCATAATCATAGAAGGCACCTGAAGGCTTCGTGCACTCTATGTCGGCAATCTGTTTCCACTGATGTGCCTCGTTTGCAAGCCAGGTAGTATTGACCGTATGGCCGCGACAGACTCCTTTGGAATCATATATTCTCGTGCCATCCATATCGTCCAGCGGAAAGAAGAAACTCTTGGAGCCGTCAGTAATGAGAATGTCTCGAATACAGAAGGAAGGCAGTTCTACCACGTGTTCGCTTATCCCGAAAACCAGAGAAGGCCTGAAATTCGTGCGTTGGAAGCTGAAACTGCCGACAAAACTCCTGTCTCCCACTTTGAGATAGACCGAGTCACTCGCCGGATCCATGGATACGTTTATATGTGTCCATTTATGATATGGAAGTTCCTCGGAATCAAGTTCGGCTGTGATGAGACTGCGGAAGCCCTCGTCATTGAGTTTGACGACCACCTTTCCCATCCTGCGGTCGATGGAAAGGTTGCAGGTATGATCGGGAGCCAGGGTTTTGGCAAGTCGGAAGACATATCCGAAGGCCGACTTTGGGAGAGCCAGGTAATCGAAAGAAATCGACATGCTGTCCCTGAACACCGGAGAATGTCTGTCAAAAATCTTACAGGAACCTCGCTCTTCTATAGGGCACTCCATACCCTGGAATTTGAGCCCGTGGGCAGACATGGTCAGGGCGGAGAGAAGCAGTCCCGCAAAGGTCGCCAGCTTCAGTTTGGTTAGTAGTCTATTCACCTATTAACTTGAAAATTTCGACAGTTAATACAAAATTAAATAACCTCTTAAGAATGCGAATATACATTTGTTAAAACGAATAACCAAGATATTTATGAATAACAATAGTTCGGTAAAATTATAAAAGTTACACCGCGGCGCGAACGCCGTAGAA
>JAEDEB010000039.1 GCA_016293535.1 Bacteroidales bacterium
GCGTAAGTAATTGAAATTTATATAATTGTTAAATTTTTAACGAATCATTGTGAATAAGCGGTTGAACAGAATCCCAATCTGCGGTGCAACTCTTGCCTTGATCCTTTCAATATCGTCCTGCAACAAGGCGGGCGCACCGGTCGGGGATGTCAGCCTCGAGATTTCCGAGATTACGATGCTGGAAGGAAAGACACTCGACATCACGGCTACTGTCGATCCGACAGACGCTGACATTGTCTCAGTGGTCTGGACAAGCAGTGATGAAGGAGTTGTCGAAGTTGTTCCAATCGCAAATACCGGGAAGAAGAAATCATCAAGGACAGTTTCGCTCAAGGCTAGCATGAAGGGAAACAACCCTGGAGAATGCACCATCAATTGCGATGTGCTGGGTCGTGACGGCAGCATGGCGGAAGCCATATGCAGGATCAAAGTCGTCTCAAACAATCCAAAAGTGACGGCAATAGCTTTAAATGTTGAGAAGGCGGTGCTAAAAAGCGGGGAGAAGATTCAGCTGCTTGCGGCTCTGGAACCGTCTGAGGTTCCTGATGACGATGTGCAGTGGACAAGTTCCGCACCAAGCATAGCGAAGGTGTCGGACTCAGGTCTCGTAACTGCGGTTGCAGCCGGGAATGCCAAAATCACGGCCAAAAGCAAGAGCAGCGGACTCACTGCCGTATGCAACGTTATCGTGAATTAAGTGATCTTCAAGAAGAATGGAGCCACTCTTAGACCGGCAAAGACGGGTCAGAGACGTCGTAGTTGAAGGCGGTGGTCGATGCAGGCCGGAAGTTCCTCGGTATAATGGGTAACCATAATCAGGGTCTTTTCAGGATCTGAGCAATACCCGTCAATAATGCTGCGTACCTTGGCTGTCGATGCATTGTCCAGTCCGTGCATGGGTTCGTCCAGTATAAGCAGGGGCGGATTCTTCACAAAAGCCCTGGCAACCAGGCACATGCGCTGTTCGCCGCTAGAGAGGGAAAGAAAATTCCGCTGAGCAAGCGAAGCAATGCCGAAACGATCCATCCAGGCAAGACAGGACTCCTTCTGGCTGTCTGACGGCCTGCGGTACAGACCGACGGTGTCGAACAGACCGCTCGCAACTATATCCAGAGCAGGAATGTTCCTGTAATATGAGCGATGCATCTCCGGAGAGACGTAACCGATATTCTTCTTGATGTCCCAGATACTCTCTCCTGTTCCTCTCCTGCGCCCGAACAGCTCTATGTCACAGGCATACGCCTGAGGATTGTCCGCACAGATAAGACTGAGCAAGGTGCTCTTTCCGGAACCATTCGCGCCGGTCAGGGCCCAGTGCTCGCCCCGCCTTACGACCCAGCTGAGATCCTTCAGTATCGTCCTGTCTCCATATCGGATTGTCACCCCATTGAGTCTAAGCACCTCCGCCGACACTCTATCTCCATCCCGCGTCCCACTAGGGCGTCCGTCTGTCTCGCGTCTATCCGGCGCTGCAGAAAAGGGATACTTCGGTCCGACTTCGAGTCCCTTCACGGGTACGATGTGGGTTATGAACTGCGGGACCTCATCCATTCTGGAGAGCACGAGAATCAGCGTAAGCCCGGCTTCCCGTATCAGGGATTCGAAAAGAAGGTTCAGCTGTCCACGGGTCTCAATGTCAAGGCCAATATATGGGCTCTCCATCACAAGGACCTCAGGCAGGCTAACCAACTGCTTTATCAGCAAAAACTTACGCAGCTCTCCGCTCGAAAGGGAAATGACATACTTGTCTCTCATTCCCTCTAGATGGAAAATGGACATCAGTTTCTCCAGCCTCGGTCCGGATCCGGCACCGATACGGTCGAGAATCTGACCGACTGTCGGAGTTTCAGGGTCGATGTCCATCTGGTTCCATCGTTGCTGCATATAATATGACGCATCGAATGCGCCGTATGAATCCCTGAAACTTATATAGCGGATATTGTCGCTGACATAAGGGCTTTTTCCCGACGGGAAATCATAGTGTACAACGCTGTCTTTCAGCCTGTATTGACCTGTAAGTATCCCCACAAAACGGGTCTTTCCCGCAGCGTTGTCGCCTACCACGGCAATCTGCTCCCCTTTCTCGACGGAAAAATTGACCGGCGAGCCCATCGCATACAACGAATTTGCGATGACCCCGTCCCTGATCTCTATGATTTTTCTGCTTTCCGACATAAGTAATATGAAGAAAATAAGCTGCTTCAGAAGATGATGCAGGTAATTTTTTGAAGATTATCAAAGTTCTGATTATCAGTCAATACAGCGAGTTCTGCAATCTTCAAGATTGCTTAAGGCCGTTTCTATGCTGTCTGTTATCAGAATATAGTCCGAGAGTTCACCCCGGAGCATTCCCTCGCGTTCCAGGCCTCTGAGCATTTCCTTGACACCATCCCAGAAACCATTGATATTCAGCAATATGACCTTCTTGTTATGATAGCCTATCGTATGAGAGGCGGCTACACTGAAGATCTCATCCAGAGTCCCTATGCCTCCCGGAAGGGCAATGAACACGTCACTCATATCCATCATCATCTGCTTTCTCACACTCAGGTTGGGCACGTCTATGCGCTCTGAGATATATTCACTGGGCTGAACGTGAGACTCGACCCTCTCCGGGATGACTCCAATTGTACGTCCTCCGGCAAGACTGGCCGACTTTGCCACACACTCCATCAGCCCCATATTGCAGCCTCCGAACACCAGCTCGTGTCCGGTCTCAGCAATCAGCCTACCCAGCCTTGCGGTTTCCTCGAAATACAGGGGATCGATATTGTCATTTGCCGAACAGAAAATACAGACTCTCATACAGGCAGGAAATGGTTTGATAACAAATTTGACAGTTGCTGATATATCCAGCCCGCGAATATACAAAATTTCACAGGAGACAGCGGGTATATCAGGAGACAGCGGGTATATTAAGTAATTATTCCCACCGTGTTAAGCGGTAGTTAAATAATTACTTAATATGGGTCTGATAGATTTGCTAAAGACAGAATAACCACAGTAACCAATCATATCGGCAATGAGAGCAACAAAACTAACACTCAGAATAGCCGCGTCATCAATTCTTGTCCTGGTTCTTCTCACAGTGGCTTCCGGGCACAGATCAGCCGCTGCTTCCGTCACCAGCAGCAACGGGACCAGCCTCGGCAGCAGCAGCGGGACCAGCCTCGGCAGCAGCAGTGTGGCTGCAGCTGAAAGGGATGGAAAGGTGACTTGTATTGTAAAGGACAGGGAGGGAATGCTTCCCGGCGCAGTAATCAGAATCAAGGGCAGCGAGACTGCGGCAGTCACCGACCTTGACGGCAAGGCTACGCTCGAACTTGGCAGCAGCGCAGCGGCAAAAGCCGATGGATCAGGGGAAGTGACACTCGTTGTGTCGCTTATGGGCTACAAGAGCGTCGAGCTCAGGGCGGCTGCCGGCAGCACGGTGGAAGTCACCCTCGAGGAAGACAGCCAGTACCTTGATGAAATAGTCGTAATCGGATACGGAACGGCGAAGCGCAAGGATTACACAGGCTCCGTTTCGTCCGTCAGGCTTGAGGACTCCCCTATCGCATTGGCAGTCAACAGCAATGCACTCGAATCCATAAAGGGTAACGTCGCCGGACTCGACATCGGTGCCACGAACTCAGCCGGAGGGCAGCCGTCGATGCAGATACGCGGACAGAAGTCCATTTCAGGTTCGTCGGCACCCCTCATCGTACTTGACGGCCTCATCTTCATGGGCGGAATCAACGACATCAATCCTGCCGACATCGCAAGCATAGACGTGCTAAAGGACGCAAGTTCTGCCGCTGCATACGGTTCCCGTTCCGCAAACGGAGTCATTGTCATTACCACGCGCAAGGGCGCATCCGGGAAACCGATCATCTCCTTCAATGCATCCTGCGCCATTGCGACCTGGTCCAACAAGCCGAAAATGAAACAGGGTCAGGACTATGTGGATGCCATTATGGCCGGACTGGGTCTTCAGGACCTGAGTTGGATGAGCCGTCAGGAGTACTACAACTACCAGAACGGAAACAGCACCGACTGGCTCGCCTACTCGACAAGGACAGGAATAAAGCAGGACTACCAGGCGGCAGTCAGCGGGGCTGGGGAAAAGGTGAACTACTACCTCTCCGCATCCTGGACCGACAACAGGGGCATAGTGAAAGGTGATGACTTCAACCGTCTCAACCTGATGGCCAAGATAAGCACGGACATCACGTCCTGGCTGAAAATCAATGCGGATGTGTCCTACACCCGTCAGGACTACTCCGGAATCGAGGCCAATATGCTGACAGCCTACTACCTCAGCCCTTACGGTATGCCTTACAGGGCCGACAGCGACAAACTCGAGAAATATCCTATGACCCAGAGCGACGGTCTCCAGAACCCGCTCTGGCAGACAGACACCGAACTGCGGCAGCAGACTGACATCAGGGACAACTACCGTCTCCAGACAAGCGCCCTGATACGCTGTCCATGGGTGGAAGGTCTAAGCGCAAGACTGAACTTCTCTTATACTGACACACGCCGCAAGAGCACCGATTTCCGCCATTCGGGTTACTTCGTAAAGGAGGGAAACTACGATGACGACACAAGGTACAGTATGGCTACGCTGAAGAATCTCCTCGCCTCGGCCGAGGGAACGGTAAAGAACGAAAAGACCAAATCCCTGCTCTTCGACGCCATCATCAACTACAACCGCACATTCGGCAAGCACAGCATAGACGCCACTCTCGTCGCAACGAGGGACAGGTCCACCTATGACGCAGAATCATTCAACGGCAAAGGATTCCTCGAAAACGGAAACACCACTCTCGGTATCAACGGGCTCGGAAAAGCCGAAAATTACAACATCTGGCAGGACGGCGCCGAAACCGCCAACATAGGATACCTCGCCAGGGCCATGTACTCGTACGATGAACGCTACTCCTTCACGGCATCATACCGCCGCGACGGTGCATCCGTGTTCGGACGCAATAAGAGATGGGGAAATTTCTGGTCGCTCGGAGCCGCCTGGACCCCATCCAAGGAAGCCTTCTGGGGTAAGAATCTCAGGAACATACTCACCGACTTCAAGGTCAAGGCATCTTACGGAGTCAACGGAAACCAGACCCTCGCCGCATTCAGCACCCTGTCAAAGGTCACCAACGGCAAGAACGGCGGCATAATGATAGAATTCGACAACAGCGAGATAAGCTATGGTGTAGCCATCCAGTCAATGGGGAACAACGACCTGGGATGGGAGGCGACGACAGCGTTCAACACCGGTTTCGAATCCTCCTTCTTCAAGGGCAGGCTCGACCTCGACGTCGATTTCTACTACTCCCAGACCAAGGACCAGATTTTCACCAGGACCATTCCGGTGATGACAGGTTTCGAATCCGTGAAATCCACGATGGGCCAGGTTGACAACCTGGGCTTCGAGATGACCATACGCTCTATCAACATCAACCGTTCCGGCTTCCAGTGGACCTCCGGCCTGACATTCTGGATAAACAGGAACAAACTCGTCCACCTCTACGGCGAGGACCTCGACGGGGACGGGAAGGAGGATGACGACATCTCCAACAACCTCTTCATAGGCAAGAGCCTCGGAGCCGTGTACGGTTATATTCAGGACGGAATAGTCCAGACTGACGACTACGATTACATAGGCCTTTACAAAGGAGTTCCGGGCTCGCCAAAATATGTCGACCTCAATGAGGACGGAGTCATCGATTCCGAGGACAGGGCCATCTTGGGATACAGTTCCCCGAACTTCAAGCTCAATTTCGCCAACACACTGTCATACAAGCAGTTCGAACTGTATTTCATGCTTTCCGGAACCTTCGGTGGCGGAGGACGTTTCATAAGGTCCAACCCGAACGCATTCCGCCTGACCAACGTGACAGGCTATTCGACGGCAAACCGCATAGACATCCCTTGGTGGACGCCGGAGAACAGGTCTGACACATACCCGTCCCCGACCTTCTCCACTGACGGAAGATACCTCGCCCTGCAGGACAGGACCTTTGTCCGCCTTCAGGACCTCACCCTCTCATACTCCCTTAAGAAGAGCCTTCTCGAAAGGGCAAAGATGTCCTCTCTCAAGGTCTTCATCTCGGGCAAGAACCTCTTCACCATCACTAACTGGGTAGGTGACGACCCGGAGACCGGTTCATCCGTACTCTCCTCCGCCCTTCCTGTGTCAAGATCTGTTACTGCCGGTGTATCAATATCATTCTGACGGAAAATGAAGAACAGCATATTCAGAACTATCTGCGCGGTTGCGCTCACGGTGTTTGTCTCTGGCTGCAAAGACAACGAATTCCTTGACGAACACCCTAAATACTTCTACACCATAGACAATGTCTTCTCCAATCAGGATCAGGTCGACCAGGCCCTTGTGAACTGCTACAACAAGATCCGCTACCTCCACTCGATGGGCGGAGAAGGCAGGGAGATGTTCGTATTCCGTTGTCAGAACGGAACGGATATGTACGACGTAAGCCCGATCAGAAAGAACTATCAGTTCAACGACTACTCAAACCTCAACCCTGAACGTCCGGAGTACAAGTACATCTTCGGGTTCTGGTACAGGATGATTTCTTATGCCAACCTCGCCCTCTACGGAGCTAATCTCGATGGCATTGAATGGGATTCCGAGGCCAGCCGCCGCTACATCATCGCTCAGGCCCATTTCTTCCGTGCATGGGCATACAAGAATCTGGGTGAATGTTTCGGCGGGGTCTTCATCGTACCGGACCTCTGCTTCGAGCCAAAATTCGATTTCGAGCGCGTCTCCCGTTCCGAGACCTACAGCTACGCAATCTCCGAGCTCGAATGCTGCATAGACGACTTTCCGGAGACACATCCGGAGAAAATCCGTATCGTGAAGGGAGCCGCCCTCCACACTCTCGCCGCCCTTTACCTCGACCTGGGCATTGCCCTGGAAGAGGAAGGCCGCGCCAGTGAAGCCAAAGATGCCTGGGAGAAATCCGTGAAATATGCCTCCGACGTTATCGGGGACGGCATCCACTCCCTGATGACCCAGCGTTTCGGAACCCGTTTCGCGGACGGTCCGCATTTCTATTACGCAAGCAACAGCCGCGACAAGACGGAGGAGCACAGATATGAGAAGGCCGGGGTCACCATAGAGGGCAATGTCTATTGGGACATGTTCCAGAGGGGAAATGTCGCGTTCCAGGACGGCAACAAGGAAGCCCTGTGGGTAATCCACTGCGACCTTGACGCCTATGTGGAACAGGACAAGGGTTCAAGGCTCAACTACTCCCGTTCCTTCTCCCCTACCGCGAGGGATGCTGTCCCTGGCATACTCGAGGGACTTATGGAGGATGTCGGAGGCCGCGGAGTGACATGGGTGTTCCCTACCGAATACGCCCGTTCCCTCATATACGAAGGTAAATGGGGCGAAGGTGACATCAGGAACAGCGATGCAGTCTTCAGAAAGACTTTCCTCGGCAATGTAAAGGGCAACAGCTACTACGGCAAACTCATCCCGTGGTCAGTACTCTACAGGCTGGGACAGAGCGAATCATCGAGGATCAACGCATACACCCAGATGTTCCCTATCTCCTGCAAGGTCGCATCCGATGTCTATCCGGACGATGACTTCGGTGGAAACAAGAGCTATCTCTACAGGGACGATTACGTAATCCGCCTCGCCGAGACCTATCTCATACGCGCGGAAGCCTATATGAGGGTCGGTGACAACGCCAACGCCGCCAAGGACATCAACGTTGTCCGTTCGAGGGCACAGTGCAAGTACCTGGTCAGCGAGGCCGACATTAACCTCGATCTCATACTTGACGAAAGGGCAAGGGAACTCATATACGAGGAATACAGATGGAACACCCTCCTGAGAATGGGCGGAACGGTCGCTGTGGACAGGATACGCCAGTATGCATACTGGGACTATCCGCGCAGCGGTTCGATGAAGAACTTCAGCGTATGGCCGATTCCGCAATCCGTAATAGACACCAACAAAGACGTAAAAATCGATCAGAATGAAGGCTGGTAACATTATACTTGGCGCACTGCTGGCTGCAGTACTCGCCTCAACCTGCTCCTGCAGGCCGGAATACACAATCCCTACGGGAGAACTTCCGGATGTGCCGGAAGGAGGAGTCGTGTGGCTTGACCTCACCCGTCTCAACAAATACAATCTCAAGGATACCACAGATGTGAAGAACCTCTGGGATGCCATACACATGACGGCAACACTCCAGGGCATAATCAACAGGGAAGAACCTTGCCTGTACCTCAATTATATAGAATCAGAGGGGCACAGGACGGACGAATACTGGTGGGACAAATTCTCAGCCCCGGGCGAATGGCTTTCAGGACGTCCTGTCGTGCGTATCGTGGACCCTGTCAAGGCCTGCGACATGTTCCGCGACCGTTTCAACGGTCTGGTGGTATATGACCCCAAGGTTCCTGCCACCAGCTGTCTGGCCTCAACCGTCGCCGGCGTTGAAGACCTCGTCGCTGTAAGGTATGACCCGACTCCGGGCAGCATCTACACAAGGATGATATCCCGCGGATACAAGGTAAAGATATGGCTCGTCAACAAGGACGGAAGTTCCAAGTTCTCCTCCAAGGCCGAGGCTTACCGCTGGGCGCTGGACAATTACCTCAAAAGAGGAAAGTGCTGTACCGAGTTCGCCGGGTACTATGTAGACCAGTTCTGGATGAAGAACCCTACCGCCACCATAAGCAACCACCATCTCCTCTCCAACCACGATTTCTTCGTAAGCAAGAAAGCCTTCTTCTTCGACCTCTCTCCTTGGTCTGACGAAGTGGCCACGGACAACCCTGAGGGTTCCGTGGGCGAGGACGCAAGGCTTATGAAGGAAATGCTCCTTGAAATCTACAGGCGAAACGGCAACGGAGATGTCTTCTGCCACATAGGAGGTTTCCCGGCGTGGGCGAACAAGTATACCAACCACCAGCAGGTCGGCGGAGCCCACACCCCAGTCCAGACAGAGTGGAAATTCGCTGAAATCATAGGTGAATACAATGCTTACAAGGATGCCGACGCCATAGTATACGGAGCAATGGCCAACGCTTCCTTCTGGCAGCATTACCCTCTTCAGGACAAATATCCCCAGAAATGGACTACCCGCGACCAGCTGAAGGCGAAAGGGTACATCAAGGCGGACGGCAGCGTGGATCTCAGCCGCAGATATGTGCTCCTGTATGTCGGCGACTACGATGCGGCATCGTGGATATACCAGACGACCCCGTCCATATTCGACGACCCGCAGAGGGGAAAAGTCCCGATGATGTGGAGCGTCTCACCTATACTCTGCAGGCGTGCGCCTATGGCAATGCACTATATGTGGACCCATGCGACGGAGAACGACTATTTCGCCGCAGCTGACAACGGCGCCGGCTATCTCAACCCTGGCAGTCTCCAGTCGCCGCGCAAAATAAGCAATCTGCCTGACGGTATGGAACAGTGGGTTGCACATTGCAAACCTTGGTATGAGAAATGGGGAATCACCGTTACCGGGTTCATAATCGACGGCAACGCCAAGGGTATGAACGACGAAGGATTCAAGGCTTATTCGGAATTCTCCCCTAATGGAATCGTGCCGCAGAAAGTGCCGTCACTGGCTCTTCTCAGCAACGGAATGCCGGTTGTCCGCAGCGGGGGAAGTGCGGGAGCCGAAACCCCGGCCGAGGCAATCAAAATAATTAAGAATGCCTGCAAGTCCCACACCGAGTTGCCGTTCTACTGGTTCAGGGCCGTGCTGAAAAAACCGTCCTGGTATGTAAGCGTAAAGGAAGGGCTGGAGGAACAGAGTCCGGAAATCGCCTGGATGAGCGGACCAGAATGGTTCGAGCTCATGAAGTATTACCTCGAACAGAAAAACTGATGAAGAATATATTCATATCTGCATTGACCTTCGGGCTCTTGGCCTTCAGCCCGATTGCCTTGGCGACCGGAACGGAGGTGGCGTCCGGATCGGAGGTGGCGTCCGTATCCACGCCGTTGAACAACGGACATCGCAACTGGGTTCCGGAGACCGTCGGGCGGGGAAAATGCGTCCTTGAAAAGGGCATACTCGTGTCGAGGGACTCCTACGCCGTATTCGGCGAGTCCTGGATGACTGACTACCGTATGAGCTTCGAAGCTAGAGCTCCGAAAGATGCCGAGCAGGTCCAGATATGGGCGGGATTCCGCTGGAAGGACAGGTTTGACCGCTATGTGGTCAGCCTCAAGGGAGGGCTTCTCGACGACGTTTACCTCGCAAGGATGGGCTATATGGGAGACGACAGTTTCCTCGGAGTGCGTCCCCTCGGCTTCCATCTTGAGCCTGGAGAATGGTATCGCCTCACGGTTGAGGTTTGCGGCTCCAGAATCAGGGTCTTCGTTGGAGACAATCCCTTACCTTATATAGATGTGACCGATCCTCAGTCTTCCCACTGCCCGGCAGGACGAGTAAGCCTCGGAGGAAGCTGGATAGAGACAGAGTTCAGGAATCTCAGCATAGAACCTCTCCCTGCCGACTTTTTCGAAGGAGTCAGGAGGGAGGAAGTCAGTTTCCTGCCGAGCGAGGAGGAGCGTGAGGAACTGAGAAAGCAGATGAGGGCAAGCTACTCCCCTATCAGGGTTGCTGAACTGGGGAAAGGCCGTACCGAAATAAGCCTTGACGGCAACTGGCTCTTCCAGCCGGGATATGAAAGCAGGGGCGACAACGGCTTTGCCACTGCCAGCGACGACTCCATGTGGCACGTACTCGAAGTCCCTTGCTTCTGGACCCCTATACGCATATGGCTTCATGGTGAGACTATGAACACTCCGAACGGCCCAGAGTCGAAAGGCACCTCCGACACCTACTACCAGCAGGAAAGTGCCCGTTGCGACAGCCGCTCCTTCGACTGGAGAAAGACAGAGAGCGCCTGGTACAGGCAGTGGATTGAACTGCCTGACAATTTCGAAGGAAAGAAGGCAGTGCTCAACTTCGACGCCGTGGCAAAGGCTGCCCAGGTATATGTCAACGGACAATACGCAGGCTCCCACATAGGAATGTTCGGAGACTTCTCCATAGACGCTACCTCCTATCTCCATAAGGGTATGAACCTCGTGGCTGTCAAGGTGATACGCAATGTTACAGAGGAGTCCGAGGGGGACGACGAAGTGGTCGATGTGGCAGTCAGCCTCCCTGTCACCCGCAGGATGCTCAACGACATCCCTCACGGTTTTCATTACAGCTGCCCTCCTGCGGGAATATGGCAGCCGGTAAAACTCGTCATCAGCGACCCTCTCAAGATTGAGGACGTGTTCATCAAGCCTGATCTCGACGGCGCGAACTTCGACGTAAGCCTATCCAACCCCGCTGCGGAAAGATACGAATTCAGCACCCATATACGCAGCCGCCAGGACGGGAGCATACTCTACAGCGGTGCTGTCCACAGCGGCTCAGAGGAGAACTTCAGTTTCTGCCTTGACGGTCTCGAGCCGCAGCTCTGGAGCCCCGACCATCCTAATCTCTACGATTTCAGCTTCTCCGTCCGCAGCATGGACGGGACCGAAGCGGCAAAAGAGGACAAGCTGACAATATGCTCGGGATTCAGAACCTTCGAAGTAAGGGACGGCTTCTTCTACCTCAACGGGGTTCGCTACTGGCTCAGAGGCGGCAACCACATCCCTGCAGCCCTCCGTCCGGAGGACAAGAAACTCGCCGACACATTCATGCAACTGATGAAACAGGGCCATATGGATGTAGTCCGCACCCACACTGCTCCGTGGAACGAACTATGGACCGATGCCGCCGACCGCAACGGAATCGCCGTTAGTCACGAAGGCGGATGGCCGTGGCTTATGATTCAGGGCGACATACCACCGGAGGAATCGCTGGAGATATGGAGACAGGAGGAGCTGGATATGGTACGGAAGTACAGGAACCATCCGTCGATCATCTTCTGGACCGTCAACAACGAAATGAACTTCTACGAGTCCGATCCTGACCTGGAAAGGGCGAAAGACAAATACAGGGTCGTCTCCGACCTCGTTCAGCGCATTCGTGAAACCGACCCTACACGTCCCGTATGCTTCGATTCCAACTACCGTTCCCGCGGCAAGGTCGAGAAATTCGGAGCCGATTTCATGGCGAGCGTCGATGTCGGGGACATCGATGACATACACCAGTACTACAACTGGTACCACGACACCGTATTCCAGCAGTTCAACGGCGAATTCCAGCAGGTCTGGAAGACTCCGGGGCGCTGCATAATCAGTCAGGAGCTGTCCACGGGCTATCCGAACAACGAGACCGGTCACCCTACCCGCGCCTATCAGATAACCCACCAGAACCCTATGTCCCTTGTCGGATACAAGGGCTACGACTGGGCTGACCCTGCATATTTCCTCGAAGCCATATCCTTCGGCACAGGGGAGTCCGCCGAGGCCCTGCGCAGGACCAACCCGGAGGCTGCCGGCTTCCTGCACTTTGCGCTGATGACCTGGTTCCGCCAGTGCTATGATGCAGAGAAGATCGAACCATATCCTGTATACCACGCCCTCGCCCGGGCACTCCAGCCTGTGCTAGTCAGCGCCGAACTCTGGGGACGTCACCAATGGGAAGGCGAAAAAATGACGAACAGGATATGTGTGGTCAACGACCTCGAAAACGGAGAAACCATCAGGGATCTCACTCTCAGATGGGAAATAGTCTCGTCCGACAACAAGATACTCGCATCCGGAGAAAGCGATGTACCTGATGTGGAAGGCTACGGAAGAGCATGGACAGAGCCTGAAATCATCCTGCCTGTCATCAATAAGGAAAGAGAAGACGCCCTTCTGAGGCTGAAACTCAGCGGAAAGGGAACTGACGGAAACAGGAAACAGCTCTCCGAAAACGAATACAAGCTTCTCATCTGCAGCAGGGCCTTCGCCCGGCACAGCGGAACCAAGTGCAAAGCCGGTCAGAAACTCATCGCTCTCGGAAAGGTCGACCAGCTTGACGAGGCCGGAATACGCTACAGGCAGGTAGGCCGCCTCGGAAAACCGTCAGGCAGGAATATCCTTGTCTGTGACGGCAATCTCCCGGAAGGAACAGCTGCCTCAGACCTGCGCAGATGGGTCGAAGATGGCGGACGCCTTATCCTGCTTTATGACCCTAAATTCGAGAACAACTGTCCTGAAGCTGTGTTCCCTGAATACCTTACCGGCCGTATACGCGCCCGTCAGGGTGATATCTGCTTTATGGAAAGAAACGAGGATCCTGTCTTCGACGGGATAGAGGAGATGGACATGCGCTACTTCAACGACAACACGCGCAGCCTTCCTCAGGCATGCAGCTATGCGCTCAAAACCATGCGATGCCCAGAGGTCGAGGAACTTGCCGGATATATGAACATACACGCATACATAGACGGAACTCCCGAAGCGAGGATGAACAAGATTCGCGAGGAACGGGGATTCACCCTGTTGCGGATTAAATGCGGACGCGGATCTGCTTTTGTATCCACGCTGAGGACCGACAAGGCGGGCAGCGACCCGGTAGCGGCGAAGCTGCTTGCTGCGCTGTGCAATGAACTGTAAAATACTATGGACAATATGAACAGAAGAATTATCCAGAATCTGGCACTGCTCCTTGCAATGACGGGATGCGCCCAGAGGGTCGAGGTCAACATACCGCCGGTCGAAACCCTCGTGATCAGCACGGAGGAGGTGACCGTTCGCGCGAATGAATCGTATCCGCTGAGTATCAGTTTTTTACCTACGGGTACATCGTCGCCGGTGAAATGGACCTCGGAGAACGAGGAGATAGCGACCGTTTCGAGCATAGGCGTTGTCAGCGGTATTTCAGAGGGTACGACGGTCATCAATGCGGTTGCGGTGAGAAATCCCGGAGCCGGGACATCCTGTACCGTGACTGTGCTCCCGCCGAAGGAACCGGACATTGCGGTAACTTCGATAAAGTTCTCTCAGGACAGCTGGCAGCTGGAGAAAGGCGCTACACTTGACCTCAGCAAACAGTACACTCTCCTGCCCGAGAATGCCACGAACAAGTCTGTCAAGTGGCAGAGTTCCAATACGGCAATCGCGATGGTCAACAGCGGAGGCATAGTGACCGGCATTTCCAAGGGAGAGACCTCTATAAAACTCAGTGCCGATGACGGTTCGGAGGTATATGGAGTCTGCCGGATAAGCGTTACGGCGGAAGACGAAGGCGAAGGCGGAGAAGTGGGACCTACACCGGATCCTGCACCCGACCCGCGCATTACAATGTTCGACTCCTGCGACAACCTCGAAGGCTTTACTGAAAACCCGGGTCATAGGACCGGAGTCTCGATAGAAACGATAGGAAGGCAGCGGATACATCCAGAGAATCTGCGGAAGCGACGCTGAAATCTTCATACTCAGCCACGCCAATCCTATGGACTCGAAAATCAAGAACAAGTCGAAGGGACATCTGACCTTCTGGTTCTTCATCGACGACGCCGCAAAACTCAAGTCAAAAACTGCGGACGGCGGAAGGATAGAAATAAGTCACAGCGGTTCTCCGCACCTCCAGTGCCTGAGTTGGCCGTCGAAGGAATGGATATCCGAGAAAGTGACTGACGGATGGAACTTCATAGACCTTCCTTTCTCCAAGAGCACTGAAATGACCCCGGATGACCCGTTCAACCCGCAGGGACCGAAGTACTTCAGGATATACTTCAACGGGCCGGCTTCCTCCACCGAGTTCGTCTATGGACTTGATGCAGTCGGATTCTACGAAGAAGAATAAAACACAAGTAACACATAATCAATCAACACAAAACCCTAATAATCAACAAAATGAAAACAAGAAATCATCTGTACGCGTTGCTGGCGGCAATGGCTGTTGCAGCATGCACGGAACCGGTAAATCCTGAAAAACCAGACGGACCAGACGGTCCAGGAGAAACTCCGGTCTACACAACCACTCTCAAGTTTGCCGTTGCCGAAGGCGTAGGTATCAGCTTTGAGCTGAACGATGAAATCAGCGTCTTCAACGGAGTCGGAGAGGAAAGCAACACCCTCGCTGCCGGCTATGTATGTACCTCGATAAGCGACGGTGTAGCCGTATTCGAATTCGCTCCTGGCAACGGTGTTACTGAAATTGACAAGACCCACAAGAAACTGGCAGCTGTCTTTCCTGCAATGCCGGGGAAAGAGGCCGACTACAGTAATAATTTTGCAAGAGTGGAATACAATGGTCAGGAATTGCTTTTCGGAGTCGGCACACCTGAGAATACCATAGTTTTACAGAAAGCCTGCGGAGCAATCGACGTCGTCCTGACCGGAGAGAGTTCAATAACTTCCATAGAACTGAAGGGCACAGAAAATCTCACAGGTAACGGCTCTGTCGATTTCTCATCTCAGAAGGCTGTGCTCAGCATAGGAGAAGGCAATAATGCCATCAAGAAGGTATTCGAGCCTGCAGTAAACCTTACGCCGGAGGGTGTGGCTTTCCATTTCATCGTTCCGGCTGGAGAACAAGAGTACACCATTGTTGCAACAGACAGCAACGGAGGCAGCATGGACCCTATCCAGACCAATATCAAGGTAGAGGTCGGGGAAGTCAAGACCATCAACGCCGCATACTTCGTCCCTACGAAAGTGACTGGCGTCGAAATTCCGAACGGTATTAGGCAGTACCTGCTCAAGGCCGGTGAAGCAATTGACGCCAAGGAGATTGTATCCGTGGTCCCTGCAGATGCCACCAACAAGGGGCTGACCTTCTTAAGCGATAAGAGCGACGTTGCAAGCATTGACGACAACGGAATCATCACCGCAAAGGCTAAAGGTGACGCTCAGATAACTGTGTCATCCGCAGAGAACAGCGAATTCAGCATAACCTTGATAGTCAGGGTCGCTGATATCCCTGAGTTCGAGGAAGTCAAGACCAGCGCTCCTGCATATCTGCATACCTGCGACGACATGCAGTACATGACCAAGACTGACGGTGCTGAGATCAGGACCGCTGGTCCGAAGGAAGGCAGCGGATGGTTCTACCGTGAGGTGAACAAGCAGGCTGAATGGATGGTTGTCAGCAGGGTGACAGCTGTAGTGGACCCGGGCGTGATGTCACTTGTCCGCACCCATCTTGCATTCGATTTCAACCTCGTGCCTTACTCATTCAACAATCCTAAGGATCCTAATCAAGTTATCACCAACAATGCTCAGAAGCTCATCGGCAGACTTACTGCAAACAAGGGTAAGATCGAGCTCAGCCACGCCGGCGGCGGTGGAGCAAGCCAGCATCTCTACTGGTACACAAAGGGTGCCCTCGAGAACATCAAGGACGGATGGAATACTGTTGATCTTGCTCTGAAGGACGCGATGATTACTGACGGCTACTCCTTCAACCCTAAGGGTACCAACTGGTTCAGAATGTACATAGACGGTCCTGCAGCCCTTTATGACGAGTACCATTTCGGATTCGACGGCATCAGGCTCTATGAGGACTACACCTATGTAACCGACAAGGAGAAGACCTATTTCCACGACTTCACCAACGTCAATGGATTCAATTCTCCATTCTACAGTGTGAAGGAGAAGGCTGTCGGAGATGCATGGAACGCAGGTGTGAACGTATTCTCAATCCAGCTCCAGGAGGCAGTCGACACCAAGGTAACCCAGGCTAAGGGACACCTCCACTTCAAGTTGTACATAAGCGACGTCAATGCATTCAATGACTATAGCGGTCAGCTTGAACTCTCCAGCAGCGGAACTTGCGACCAACAGGAGATATGCTGGCTCTGCAGTGAGTTCCTCAAGTACTGCCACAACGGATGGAACGACATCGTCCTCGACCTCAGCAGGTGCAGCGCCTATGCAGCGGACTTTGACCTGAGCAACCTCAACTGGTTCAGGTTATACAACCCTACCGCCTCCCCTGTAACTATTATGTTCAAGGACATCTACCTCTTCAACGAGTAGTACCTGCCATCCCAGCTTGACCGGCTTGACCGGTCATCCCGTCCCTTTCGTCATGCCCGATCGCCGTCATGCCCGACCCGATCGGGCATCTCGTCATCATCGTCATGCCCGGTCCGACCGGACATCTGATGGCCGATCGGAGTCGGCCATGACGAAAGGACCGGATCGTGGCAGGTGGAGGCGGGATTCGCGGAAAAAGTGTAAATTTGTAGGTTGAATCAACGATAGCTGAATTGAGAATATGAGATTTCGATATTTGCCGGCGGCAGCGCTGGCTATTCTATTCGTGCTGGCAACAGCGCCTTCCTGCGACAAGATAGGTTCCGAAGGGCCTGGCACAGAGGCCCCTGACAACACCGGCAACAACGGAGACAACGAAGACAACGGAGACAACGGTAACACCGGCGACAACGAAGACAACGGAGACAACGGTAACATCGGCGACAACGGCGGGAGAACGGGTTACGGATGGTTCGAGCTGCCGGAGATTGTGGACGCGAACGGGGACTCGATGATCGACGGCATGGACCAGGTCTACTATGCATCGCATTTCTGCAACGGTAAGGAAAAGGACCCGAAGGGCGGCACCGCACGAAACTATACTGTATGCTTCAGCGGCACTCATCATTGCCCGTTGTGGGTCGCAGCACCGCGTCACAGTATGTACGTGGGTAGATCCGGCCGAAACGACTCCTACCGTGCTGATCCGAAAATTCCGGCCGGCATCCAGTACAATTCGAAATCGACAGGCGGTGGATGCAACAAGGGCCATATGCTCGGTTCGGCTGAGCGCACCAGTTCCGTGGAAACGAACCGTCAGGTTTTCTACTACTCGAACATTGCGCCCCAGTATTCGTCGACCTTCAATACCGGCGGGGGTGCATGGAACAATCTCGAGGACTTCGTCGACGGTCTGGTATGCCGCGACACCCTCTACGAGGTCGTCGGCTGCTATTTTGATGAATATAAGGATGCATACGGAATTACCGCGACGCCGAAAAAGATAGAGTTCGGCGGGAGGAAGGATGTTTCGTGTCCGACTATGTACTACTATGCACTCCTCAGGACGAAGCAAGGTTCATCGGGAAAAGCGGTTACTCAGTGTCAGTCATCTGAACTGCAGTGCGTTGCGTTTGTCCTTCGCCATACGATGACAAAGGGTCACAAGCCATGCGCAAAGGATATGATTTCCGTTGCGGAGCTCGAAAGAATTACGGGATTCAGATATTTCACGAATGTGCAGTCGGCGCCGAAAGACTCTTTCAACCCGTCCGACTGGCTATGATGTCCCAGAAACCCAAGCGTCATCCTTGGCTTGACCGAGAATCTGGATGGCCGCTCACGTCGGCCATGACGGCACGGGAGGGGATGCCCGGTCAGGGAATGCATGACGGAAAATGAGAAAACTGAATACTAATAACTGATACAATGAAGAGAATTGCTGTAATGATGGCGGCGCTGGCCGTAGCGGCAGGATGCGCCACGAATGCACAAGTTTCCGAGACAAACTTCGTAGGAGACGCAATGAAACCTTATGTTGAAAACGGAGTCCTTCCGGGCGCAATCAGTGTCCTGTACGACAACGGGGCTGAGGAAATCTGCTGCATAGGATACGCCGATCTCGAGGCCAAAAGGCCCATCGCTATGGACAATGTATATATGCAATGCTCGCAAACCAAAGGATTCTGCGGCGTGACCGTGGCGAAGCTCATCGAAGAGGGCAAACTCGGACTCGACGACCCCGTATCAAAGTATCTCCCTGAATTCCAGACGCTTTGGGTACTTGAAAGCGAGGACGGCGAGACAAAGGAGCTGCGCAGGGCAAAGAACACCCTGACTGTCAGGATGTGCCTTAACCACATGGGCGGTTTCCCTTTCGAGTGCAGCGCAAAGCGGAATGACGTCCGTGGCGGCGGTTGGTCCGGCGGCGCGCCAATCAGGCAGGTTGCGTCCATCGCTGCCGCAAGCCCGCTGCTCTTCGAACCGGGGACATCGGTCACATATTCGAATACAGGCATAGACATCGCTGCTGCAGTGGTTGAGGTAGTTAGCGGAATGAAGTGGGAGGATTATCTGAAGCAGACCGTTCTCGATCCGCTCGGAATGAAGTCCAGTTCCTTCCGTCCTACGGATGCGCAGCTTGAGAATAAAATCGAAATGTATTCAACAGACTCCGAAGGGAAGGCAATATGGGTCGAGGAGAACCCTTGGCAGCAGCGTCCGTACAACGACTCACATGTCTTCGCCTCAGCCGGCGCAGGTCTCTGGACCACGGCTTCAGACCAGCTCAAGTTCTACAAGATGCTGATGAACCTCGGACTCGGAGAGAATGGAGTGAGGATACTCGAGGAGGAAACGGTCAAAACACTTCTTGCCGTTTCCAGCAGACCTGCCGAGATTTCAGACGGATACTCTCTCGGTCTTGGAGCACCGGTTGTGGACCACGAGGACGGATGGTTCGGTCACGGCGGAGCCTGGGGCACCAACTGCTTCGTGAACTGGCACAAGAAACAGCTCAAGCTCTGGGTTATCCAGCACTCAGCCGGCGAGCAGCCTTGGCAGGAAGACCTCTGGAAAGCCCAGGAGGCATTCTTCCGTCACCAGCTTGACAACAACAGCGAGAAGGCCTACACCGGGCGCACGGAGTAAGTAATATTCAAATTACAAAAAGACCCAGTCTTGCTACAAAACTATGAAGATTCTGATACTGTCATGCAACACGGGTGAGGGCCACAATTCGAGCGCAAGGGCCCTCAGTAAGGCTATGGAGGCGCGGGGCATAGTGTGCGACATACAGGACACGCTTGCCCTGGTCAGCTCCGAAATATCCAAGAATGTCTCGGAGGCTTATGTCTACTCCACCGGTAACTCTCTCTTTGAGAAAGCCTACAGGATTGGAGAGGCCGTAAGCAACTGGGACATATCGGCAAAGTCCCCCATCTATATGGCCAACAAGCTATACGCCAAGCAGTTGTATGACAAGCTGACGGACGGGGGCTATGATGCCGTCATCTGCGTACACCTCTTCCCGGCCGAGGCTCTCACAGCCCTGAAGCGAAAGGCGAAACTCGACATCCCATCGGTCTTCGTGATGACCGACTACACCTGCATCCCCTTCCTTCCCGAAACCGAACTCGACCGCTATGTAATTGCCCATGAAGACCTTGAGGAGGAGTTCGTGGAGAAGGGTGTGCCACGCGAAAAGGTCTTTCCTCTAGGCATCCCCGTCGATGAGGAAAGATACGGTGTTCGCATGGACAAGGAGAAAGCCAGGTCCCTTGTATGCAGCGAATTCGGATGGGCCAGGACCCCTGAGAACGCGGGCTGGTTTCTCATTATGGGCGGCTCGATGGGCTTCGGGAATATGGGCGGGCTCATCTCGTCCCTGCTGCAGCGCTGCGGAGAGGATGACAGGGTCATATGCATATGCGGACGCAACGAAGAGCAGAGAACAAAGCTCAGCGCTGAATTCGGAAACGACGGACGTTTCCTCGCGACGGGATTCACCGACAAGGTTCCCGAGCTGATGGATGCAAGCGACGTGCTTTTCTCCAAGCCGGGCGGAATCACCGGTACCGAGGCGGTGCTAAAGAACATTCCACTCGTCCACACCGCGCCTATTCCGGGTCTGGAAACCTACAACGCACGTTTCTTCCACTACCACAACATGTCCTACAGCACTAAGGATCCCGTCCGTCAGGCGGAAGTGGCGATGCGCCTGTACCGTGACCCGCAGTGGCGCAAACGCATGACCGACGCCCAGCGACGCAATGCACACCCACATTGCTGCGACGACATCATTGACCTGGTTATTAGTCTCACCTGATTGAACCTCATAGCGATGAAACTGAAACGTCTTGCCGAATTGACCGGACTCTCCAGAATAGTGCTGGCGATATGCACTCTGCTCTTCATAGGTGGAGTCGTGTCCATTTTCATAGTCGACGACGACGCGAATCGCAGCCGCATCGCCTTCCAGACCTTCGAGGTCGCGCTGATGATACTCGTCATCTTCATCCCGGTCCTCGTGGACAGGGTCACACACATACGCGTTTCGCGGCTGATGGAGATAATGTTCGTCAGTTTCTGCTTCTGCTCGCTCATACTCGGGGACGTCGTGGACTTCTACGCGAGGTTCGCATGGTGGGATGACGTGCTCCACGGGATATCGGGCATGCTGCTCGGAATCGTGGGTTACGGCGTGATAAACATATTCAACAAGATAGAGGACAACACCATCAAGTTCACTCCCCTCTTCGTATCATTCTGGGTCGTTTGCTTCGCTCTGGCTGTCGGCTCCCTGTGGGAGATTATGGAATTCGTGACCGACGGGCTCTTCGGACTCAACTCCCAGCAGTATCTCGAGGGAAGCGGCACTTTCGACAACACTGAGCCTCTCATGGGACACGAGGCGCTAAGGGACACCATGATGGACCTGATTCTCGACTTCGCCGGCTCACTCATCATCGCCGT
>JAEDEB010000104.1 GCA_016293535.1 Bacteroidales bacterium
ATGGTGCGCGAGTCCCTCATCGAGAAACACACCCGTCTGGCCCTGCCTTTCTCCGCATTCATACTGACCATCATGGGCGTTGCGCTGTCATCGAAGAAGAAGCGCGGCGGCATAGGATGGAACATAGGGATAGGCATTGCTCTCGCATTCACCTACATACTCTTCCTCCGCTTCAGCGAGATGTTCGTATATACTGGCGCATTGCCGCCGGGGGTGGCTTTGTGGATGCCGAATGTCATCTATGCGATAATCGCAGCCTTCCTGTACAGAATAGCTCCCAAGTAATCTTCACGAATTACCTACAATACGCAAAAGACCGCACGAAAACTATACTGATTATGGCAAGAAAAATCCGCGTCATCCTTGCAGCCATATTCTGGCTCTGCCTGACCGCCCTGTTCCTGGACTTCACCGGAACACTTCACGCCTGGCTCGGCTGGATGGCAAAAATCCAGTTCCTCCCGGCCGTGCTGGCCCTGAATGTGGGGGTCGTAATCGCCCTCGTACTCCTGACCCTTGTCTTCGGAAGAGTGTACTGCTCGGTGATATGTCCTCTGGGAGTATTCCAGGACATCATTTCATGGTTCCACGGCAAGACTGCAAAGAAGAAGCGCCTGCGCTTCAGCTACTCTCCGGCGAAGAACTGGCTCAGGTACGGCATTCTGGCGCTTTTCATCGTGGCACTCGTTGCCGGCGTCGGAAGTTTCGTGGCCCTGCTTGCCCCGTACAGCGCGTACGGCAGGATTGTAAGCAATCTCTTTGCCCCTATATATCAATGGGGAAACAACCTGCTTGCCCTCGTGGACGACCATTTCCACAGCTATACATTCTATACAAAGGACGTGTGGATCAGGAGCCTGCCCACCTTCATCATAGCAGCGGCGACCTTCATTGCCGTAACTGTGCTTGCCTGGAAGGGTGGAAGGACCTGGTGCAACACAATCTGTCCTGTCGGTTCCATACTGGGGCTGCTCTCCCGCTTCAGCCTTTTCGGACCTGTAATCAAAAAGGACAAGTGCGTCAGCTGCGGACTATGCAGCAAGGGTTGCAAGGCTTCCTGCATAGACTTCAAGAACCACAGGATAGATTACAGCCGCTGCGTCGACTGTATGGACTGCCTCGGACTTTGCCACAGCGACGCAATCAGTTACAGTTTCCGCTATGGCCGCAAGGCGCCGGAAACTCCAGCGTCTCCGGCGGAAGGTGACGACAGGGCGGAGTCCCCTGCGTCCGCAAAGCAGACGGAGGGCAAGGAGACGAACGGAAGGCGGGCATTCATGACAGGCGCCCTGCTTGCTGCCGGGAGCGCTGCCCTGAAGGCTCAGGAGATGAAGGTGGACGGAGGTCTTGCAGCCGTCGAAGACAAGCAGATTCCTCATCGCGACACGAAGATAGTCCCTGCGGGTTCCGTCAGCATACGCCATCTGGAGCAGCACTGCACAGGCTGCCAGCTCTGCGTGAGCATCTGCCCCAACGACGTGCTGAGGCCTTCGACCTCGCTGATGAGTCTGATGCAGCCGCAGATGTCCTACGAAAGGGGTTTCTGCAGGCCGGAATGCACCCGTTGCTCGGAAGTCTGCCCGGCAGGCGCGATACTGAAGGTCAGCCCGGAAGAGAAAACGGCGATTCAGATAGGGCATGCAGTGGTTGACCTGGAACTCTGCCTTGTCAACGCACATCAGGTGGACTGCGGAAACTGCGCACGCCACTGCCCGGCCGGTGCAATAAGCATGGTGCTCCAGGAGGACGGATACAGCAGGGTTCCTGCTGTCAACACAGAAAAGTGCATAGGTTGCGGAGCCTGCGAATACGTATGTCCGAGCCGGCCGATTTCAGCCATTCACGTAGAAGGACACGAGGTCCACAGAAACATCTGACGATATGGACAGAAGAGAATTTCTGAAAAGAACGGGCGCGGCCGCTGCTGCCTGCACCCTTGCATCCTGCACACGCGGGAGCAACGACAACGGAAGCGCCGGCAACGGCGAAATGACCCTGAGGACCAATCCGAATTCCGGCGACCGGGTCAGCATTCTCGGTTACGGGTGCATGCGCTGGCCTATGACCAAGGACGCCGGGGGAAAGGACATCATCGACCAGGAGACCGTGAATGCCCTTGTGGACGAAGCCATTGCCGGTGGAGTCAACTACTTCGACGCCGCACCGGTGTACATAGGCGGCAACTGCGAGCGGGCGACAGGAATCGCGCTTTCACGCCATCCGCGCGAGAGCTACTACATTGCCACCAAACTTTCCAACTTCAGCAACTGGGACAGGGAGAATTCCATACTTATGTACAGGAAATCGCTCGAATATTTCCAGACCGACTATCTTGACTATTACCTGCTCCACTCCATAGGCGACGAGGCGGGCTTCCGCAGGAGGTTCGTGGACAACGGAATGATGGACTTCCTGATGGAAGAGCGCAAGGCGGGAAGAATACGCAACCTGGGCTTCTCCTTCCACGGCAAGAAGCAGGGCTTCGACGACATTCTGGCTTACCACGAGCAGTACCACTGGGACTTTGTCCAGATACAGATGAACTGGATAGACTGGAGGCACGCTTCCCGCGACGCAAATGCGGAATATATGTACAATGAGCTGTATTCCAGAGGAATACCAGTGGTCATAATGGAACCGCTGCTGGGAGGACGTCTCGCAAAGGTGCCGGACCCTGTTGCAGAGCGGCTGCTCAGCCGCGAGCCTTCACGCTCTATAGCTTCCTGGGCCTTCCGCTTCTGCGGAACCTATCCGGGCGTCATGACGGCGCTCAGCGGTATGACCTACAAGGAACATCTCGAGGACAACCTCAAGAGTTTCTGCCCGCTGGAACCGCTCTCGGAGGAGGATCTCGAGTTCCTCGAGGCTACTGCAAAGCTGATGACGGAATACCCTACCGTTCCTTGTACAGCCTGCCAGTACTGTATGCCTTGCCCTTACGGCATAGACATCCCGGGCGTGTTCGCCCACTACAACAAGTGCGTCAACGAGGGTTATGTCGTCGATCCCGGCGACACCACGATTCCGCAGCGCGAGTTCAGGAAAGCACGTCGCGCATATCTGGTCAGCTACTCCAGGAGCGTGGAGAAGATACGCCAGGCCGACCACTGCACCGGTTGCGGAATGTGCATGATGGAATGTCCTCAAGGCATAGACATCCCGTCCCAGCTCAGACGCCTGGACAGCTACGTCGACAAACTCCGGAGTACTCAGGACTGAGAAACCGCTGCCGAAGACACGGAAGACCTGAAGGCCGCAACCGGGTCGCGGGCTCAGAAACTGTAGCCGGGAGATTGCGGGCTCAGAAGCTGTAGCCGAGACTGACTGAGAAGGAATTGTTGAGAGTCTCCGAGCCGAAGAGATAGGCTGCATTGACGCTGACTCCGAAGAACTTGAGGCCCAAGCCGACGTTGGCGAAAGAAGGAACCGCCTTGCCGGAGTCCCCGTAATGATAGCCCGCACGGACGAAAACCATATCCCTGAAACCGTATTCAAGCCCGGCAGAAGCCATCATTCCGCCGGCAAAAAGGAGATCGAACTCCGCAGCTGCCGTCAGTGACGAGTGGCTGTTTTGTGCATCCCTGCCGCCAAGAAGATACGAGTATGCCGCTCCAGCTTTCAGAAGCGAAGGCAGGGCATAGGCGTTCTCCCCGTACTTTATCTTGGTTCCGAGGTTGTTTACTGAAAGGCCTGCAGAGATGACATTCCTTCCGAGGGCCTGCCTGTAGGCAAGGGCTATGTCAGCACCGAAGGCCATCCCCGCCGCAGAAGGAGCGAGAGAGGACCTGAGCAGACGCAGTGAAACACCTGCCGAAAGGTAAGGAAGAAAGGCGTAGGATGCGCCGAGGGCGCAGTTGAACTCGTTGGGAGTGAACTCCCCGTCCCTGGAATCACTTCCGCTGTTGGTGGTAAGCTGATACGGCTTCTGGATTCTGTCCCTGAAGGACAAGCCTATGCCGAGGGACTTGATTGGCTTGAAAGTGACTCCTGCGCTCACATAGTTGTCAGCAGTCAGGGAAGGCATCCAGAGAGAATAGGCAACAGCCGCATCCAGCAGCTTTCCTGAAGAGAAAGGCATAGCCGCAACATTGTTGTCGAGGGCAAAGGCCCCCTCTCCTCTTGCAACCGAAAGGGCTGCTGTCGAGCTGCCGGCTATCTCCGGTCCCAGAACCAGGGAGGGGAGGGATGCCGTGGAGGAAAGTTTGTCGCCCC
>JAEDEB010000105.1 GCA_016293535.1 Bacteroidales bacterium
GCAGACAGGCTGATGCTCAATCCGAAACTCTATTCGACCTTCCTCCTATGGCTCCTTTCGGAGTTGTACTCCCGCCTTCCTGAAGTGGGCGACATGGAACTTCCGAAGCTCGTATTCTTCTTCGATGAGGCTCACACTCTGTTCGATGATACTCCGAAGGCGCTTGTGGAAAAGATAGAGCAGGTGGTACGCCTTATACGAAGCAAGGGAGTAGGCGTGTATTTCATTACTCAGAATCCTTCAGACATCCCTGATTCCATACTCGGACAACTCGGGAACCGTGTTCAGCATGCCCTCAGGGCATATACACCCAAGGATCAGAAGGCTGTGCGTTCCGCAGCGGAGACCTTCAGGGCAAATCCTTCCTTCAAGACAGAAGAAGCTATCTTGGAACTGGAGACCGGCGAGGCCCTTGTCTCTTTCCTGGATTCAAAGGGCGCTCCTTCGGTAGTGGAACGTGCGCGCATACTATTCCCGCTCAGCCAGATAGGGGCGGTTGATGCGTCGCAGCGCCGCTCCTGCATAGAGCGGTCCCGGCTCTTCGGAAAGTATGACAGGACAATTGACCGGGAGAGCGCATTCGAAGCCCTGATTGCCGAGGCTGAGAAGGCTAAGGCAGAGGCTGAGGCCCTTGAAGGGGCAGAGCGCGAAGCTGCAAGAGCCGCCAAGGAAGCAAAGGAGTCGTCGAAGCAGTCGAAGAAGGAGGGCTCCTCTTTGGTTTCCAAGATCTTGAAGGCGGCCATGGGTGCTGCCATTACCACCGTTACCGCCAGCGCAGGGACAGTCGTGGCCAACAAGGTTACCGGCAAGAAGAGTAGAACGACAGCCAGGGACGTTGCCAACCGTACTGTCAAGAACGCGACTTCCACCGCTGCAAGGCAGCTCACGAGGAGCCTTCTGGGCAATCTTCTGAAATAAGTAATCTTCAAAAAGTAACCTGCTTCATATTACTAACGCAGTCTGATGGATACTTTCTGGGAGATATTCACCCTTGTAACGGGCATACTCTACATAATATTGGAGATACGCCAGAAGAATGCAATGTGGGGGGTAGGGGTCGTGACGTCTCTTGCGGCTATGTACGTGTTCTTTACCAAGGGGCTCTATGCTTCCTTCGGGCTAAACTGCTATTACCTCATCGTATCCTTCATCGGTCTATGGCAGTGGCGAAGGGACTCACGTGCAGTCTTGTCTGCGCCTCCATCTTCTGATGCGGAAGCCGTTTCAGTGGCTGGAAGCGCAGGGGACAGCGCCGATGATCCGCTTGCCGTGAGACTGCGCATCCTGAATTGGAAAGTTGTTGCGGTTTCAGCAGTGCTGTTCGCCGTTCTCACCCTGATTCTGGGATGGGCAGCCGAGCGTCTCGGGGACCCTATGTCCCATCTTGACGTGGCTGTCGCAGTGATGTCGGCTATAGCGACCGTATGGCTCAGCCGCTGCTACAAGGAGCAGTGGCTTTTGTGGATAGTGGCGGACCTTATGTCCACCGGTCTCTGTCTTGCCCAGAATATGTGGTGGATGACAGCCCTTTACGGTGCATACACCCTTTCGGCTGCATACGGCTACATCCACTGGAAGAAGCACGGCCATGTCATCGCCTGATCCCTCGTCATGGCCGGCTTGACCGGCCATCTGCCGCGGTTGTCGCCGACGGGCAGGTGACTTCGGAACGGTACGCACCTTCGGTGCTATCCCTCCCACTGCGCTTCGCTTGCGGGTCCCTCGCCGTTCACGAAGCCACGGGCGGCTACGCCGTCCGAAGCCACCTGCCCATTCGGCTTTCCCCGGCTCCACCCGTCATCCTTGGCTTGACTGAGGATTTGATGACCGATCGGCATCGGCCATGATGAAGAAGGGTCGGTCATGACGGACGGTTGTCGTCCGACCTACACGTCCAAAAAAATCCCTCGAAATCATTATATTCGCGTGAATCATCACCGATTACTATGAAACGCATTCTGCCTATTCTTGCCCTGATGTCAATTATTTGTTCTTCAGTGATTTCTTGTCATCAGGAACCGGTGGAAATCCTAGTCACGTCAATCTCTTTTGCAGGGAGTACATTAGAGTTGACAGTCGGGGACAAGATTCCGCTTGACCCGCTTATTGTTCCTGACAATGCAACCAATAAAAAGATAAATTGGAGCAGCAGCAAGGATGCTGTAGCCACAGTGACGCCTGAAGGAATAGTTGAGGCGGTATCTGCAGGTAAGGCAGTTATAACTGCAACGTCCGAGGATAGTGGTGTGAATGCAAAATGCGAGATTGTCGTGAATGAGATTATTGTGGATGAACTTATTGATCTCGGCTTCTCCGTAAAGTGGGCTTCTTGTAATCTTGGTGCATCAAGGCCGGAGGAGTATGGGGGATATTACCAGTGGGCAGGTACACAGGATGTTTCCGATTTGGGCATTGACCTTGATTTGAGTAATTGTCCATACTTTACAGGTCGTGGTTGGGTTAGGTACAATCCAGATTCTACCTATGGTATCGTTGACGATTGGACAGTTCTCTATCCGGAGGATGATGCAGCAACTGTGGCACTTGGCGGTAAATGGCGTATTCCTACTGCTGAGGAGTGGACTGACTTGCTGGAAAAATGTAACTGGACCTGGACGACTCTGAATATGGTTGATGGTTATAAGGTACAATCCAATATGTCTGGGTACTCTGACAACTGGATATTCCTGCCGGCTGCCGGTTGCCGTCTCGACGAGTCTCTGCACCGTGCCGGATTAGGCGGTTGCTATTGGTCTTCGTCCCTCAATACGTCCCTCCCGAACGCAGCTTACGACCTGGCTTTCAGTTCTGATCGGGTCAGCAAACAGTACGACTACCGTTATCGCGGCTGCTCTGTCCGTCCTGTCTCATACTAATTGAGGACGTCAAGACTTATGAATGCTTTACTGAAATCTTTGTAGAAGCCATGAATATCGCACTATATACCTTCACATCATCACTGCACGACAAGTCGGCGGTGGATGCAGTATCACGCGAGTTCCTCTCATCCATTGAGAATGTACTCGGTTACGGGTTTGACTTCCGGGGAGATGATTTCACATCCTATGGAAAGAGCGACCTGGATGTCATCTTCATCAGGACCGGAGGCTCAGAAGGGCTCTTCAAGCAGGTCTTCCCTGCTCTCAGTGGCAATATCCTGCTTTTGACCTCCGGCAAGAGCAACTCGCTGGCTGCCTCGCTGGAGATACTCTCTTTCCTCAATCAGAACGGCCGCAAGGGGGAGGTACTGCACGGAAGTGCGCAGTATATCGCCGAAAGAATCGACACCCTTGCGAAGGTCACGAGGGCAAAGAGGAGCATTGACGGGCAGAAACTCGGCATCATAGGCGAGCCGTCAGACTGGCTCATCGCAAGCCAGCCCGACAAGAAGGTCGTGAAGGACAAACTCGGTATTGAGTTCATTGACATCGACATCAGGGAACTCATCGACCTTGCCAAAGAGTCTTCCCATAATCCATTTACGGAATATGTGTCAAGTATAGTCGCGGGACTCCGCTCTGATGCTCCAGAATCCGTCAGGAAGTATGTGGAAGGTGCGGTGGCAATATATTCCGCCCTCAGGTCGATGGTAGCCAGATATGGTCTTTCCGGGCTTACCTTACGATGCTTTGACCTTCTGGATGCGCTCGGAAATACCGGTTGTCTCGCTCTCGCTCTTCTCAACTCCGAGGGGTTTCCTTCCGCCTGCGAGGGCGATGTCCCGGCTCTGCTTTCTATGGTCATAGGTAAAGCCCTCACTGGGAAAAGCGGGTTTCAAGCAAATCCGTCACAGATAGACCCGAGCACCGGAAGAATGCTGCTCGCACACTGCACCGTCCCGTTCAATATGGTGGAGAGATACTCCTATAACACTCATTTCGAGTCGGGAATCGGTGTGGCCATTCACGGTGAGCTGGTCAAGGGTGATGTCACTCTCTTCAAGACCTCAGCTGACCTTGGGCGAGTGTTCTGCGAGGAGGCGACACTTCTGGAGAATCAGTACGGAAAGGATTTATGCCGTACTCAGGTCCTTCTTCAGATGAAGAATCCTGAATTACTTTCTGAATACTTCCTAAGGAACCCGATAGGAAATCATCATATCGTCTTCAATGGAAATCACAGGGGAGTATTTGAAGAGTTCATGAACTAAGTAATCTTCAAAAAATAAGTAGCATCATCTTATGAATATCTTTCCGG
>JAEDEB010000040.1 GCA_016293535.1 Bacteroidales bacterium
TAAGATTCAAAATTTCAGCAAAGATATAGCCATTTTCAGAAATATCCTTAATTTTGTAAGGATAATATTTATACGAATTCCAAATGTATCGCGAGGATTATGATGATGCTTACGCCCAGGAGCGTGGCAGTGAGGATGTGTTCTCAAAACCCGTAAGAGCGGGCAAGCGTACTTATTTCTTTGACGTGAAGGCAACAAAGGGCAACGACTATTACCTCAACATCACAGAAAGCAAGAGAAGGGTCGACAAGGACGGCAAGTTCGTTTTCGACAAGCACAAGATTTTCCTCTACAAGGAAGATTTCGAGAAATTCGCCGAAGGACTTCAGGAAGTGTGCGACTATGTAAGGAAGCATTGTCAGTACGATGTGGTCGAAAGGACAGCATCCGAATCCGAGGACGGTGCCGGCGACGGATACTCATCCGGCGTCAAGTTCGAGGAACTCTGATCTGATGGAGAGCCACGGACTGTTCAGGGTCGCTGCCGCAACTCCGGTGGTGAGGCTTGCCGACACGCAGGCCAATGCCCGTGAAATAATCAAGCAGATTGAAGACGCGGAGGGAGAGCAGGTTTCCCTCCTTGTTTTTCCCGAACTGTGCATTACGGGATATACCTGCGCCGACCTTTTTACTCAGAGACAGCTTCTGAACAGCGTGGAGGCCGCAGTTGAAAAAATCGCTGCCGCCACCCGGGGAAAGGATCTCACCGCCGTCATTGGTGCGCCAGTACTGCACCGGGGACTTCTTTACAATTGCGCAATAGTACTCAGTCGCGGCAAGGTCCGCGGCATAGTGCCTAAAATCCATCTCCCCAACACAAGCGAATTCTACGAGGCGAGGTGGTTCACCTCAGGTGCAGAGATTCCGCAGGGCTCTGTCGTCGACTATGCAGGAACCGCACGATGTCCCATTTCGAGCTACATGCTCTTCAATGTGGGAGATGCCAGCTTCGGAATAGAGATCTGCGAAGACCTGTGGACCCCTATCCCGCCTTCGACCTACCATTGCATGACGGGCGCACACATCATCGCAAACCTCTCGGCAAGCAACGAGCTCGGAAGAAAAGAGCGGAAACGCAGGGACCTCACCTCACAGCAGTCAGGCCGCTGTCACTGCGGCTACATATACAGCTGCTGCGGCTGGGGCGAGTCCACACAGGATACGGTATATGCCGGCGCTTCGATGATATGCGAAGACGGGGAAGTGCTTGCGGAAGGGACAAGATTCGCGACCCGATCAACCATGACCGTCTGCGACCTGGATCTGGAAAGAATCATTTCCGGCAGACTCAGGAGTCATACTTTCAACTCCATAAGCCCTGACGGGACCCATTCGGGAGTCTATGCATCGATTTACACCCACATAGATCTCGGCAAAGCGGCCGACAGCGATTTCGAAAAAGCTCTGTACCGGGATATCGACACCTCCCCTTTCCTTCCAAAGGGCGGAGACATGGAAACGCAGGCTGCGCTCTCCGAGATTGTGGACATACAGACACACGGACTGGCCAGGCGCATGGACCATATCCGCTGCAAAAACGTGGTCATAGGCATATCCGGGGGTCTGGACAGTACCCTCGCCCTTCTGGTCACGGCACTCGCCTTCGACAAACTCGGGCTTGACCGCAAGGGCATCACGGGCATCACCATGCCCGGATACGGAACATCCGCGAGGACAAGGGGCAACGCATGGAAACTTATGGAAGCCCTCGGCATCACGACCCGGGAAATAAGCATTGCCGCAGCGTGCGACAGGCATTTCGCCGACATAGGACACGACCCGTCGGTACACGATGTCACTTATGAGAACTCGCAGGCACGCGAGAGAACCCAGATTCTGATGGATGTGGCAAACCAGGTGGGAGGAATAGTCATAGGAACTGGCGACCTGTCCGAACTGGCTCTCGGCTGGTGTACATACAACGGGGACCACATGTCTATGTACGGTGTCAATGCGGGCATACCCAAGACTCTTGTGCGCATGCTGGCTCTGCATCTGGCAGACTCGTCTCAGCTGGACAGCACCAGCCGCGACGCATTGAAGGACGTAATCAGGGATATTGTGGACACCCCTATCAGTCCGGAACTCACACCTACTGGCGAAGACGGCAGCATAGCACAGATGACCGAAGACCTCGTCGGGCCGTACGAGCTCCACGATTTCTTCCTTTACAACCTTCTCCGCTATGGAGACACCACCGACAAGCTCCTCTTCCTTGCGAAGAAGGGATTCGCCGGAAAATATGATGAGAAAACCATAAGAAAATGGCTGAAGGTCTTCCTGAAACGCTTCTTCACCCAGCAGTTCAAGAGATCCTGCCTCCCTGACGGACCTAAGGTAACTCCTGTCAGTCTGTCCCCGAGGGGCGACTGGAGAATGCCTTCCGACGCCAATTCAGACATATGGGTCAAAGACCTTTAGCAATCTTCCAAAATTACCGGGAAATGAGCATCAAGACAAAAATCATCACCACTCTGAGCGTGCTGCTCGTGCTTGTGGGCACGGTGGCCTTCCTTATCAAGTTCTGCTTCGTTTTCGGAGAAGGAGTAAAGGCGGGAGAACTCAACCGTCTCGTATACAAGGGCTACATATTCAAGACGTACGAAGGTTATATCATCCAGGCCGGATTTACTTCCAAAGGCGGCAGAAGCTCTTCTTCGACTGCAGGCGCTGCCGTGCAATCCAATGAGTTCTACTTCTCAGTCAAGGACAAGGCCATTGCCGACTCGCTGATGTACCACTGCGGCGGCAAGAACGTCGAGCTCCACTACAAGGAATACCTCGGTGCCCTTCCTTGGAGGGGTAAGGAAAAATTCGTGGTGGACAGGATAGTTGCCGTACATCCTTAGGAAATCTGTCCATGAATTGAAAGTGTCTGCCGTATGAAAAGAATTCTGACCTCTATCATTGTTTCTGTTTGCCCGTTAGCGGCTTTTGCCCAGCCGGGACTTGTCTCCGTACACGAAGCCTCCCCGGACGGAGGACGTCTGCTCACCATGGAAGAGACCATACTCGGCAGGCAGTTGAATCCTTCGTTTCCCGGAGCTGACGCCGTCAGGGCCATACTTCCCAGGCCAGCCTCCCGCAAGGCATGGAGCGAAGGTGGCAGCCTCTACCTCGACAGGGACGGCAGAACCCTTTGCATAGCGGAAAGTACGGAGGACGGAATAGTTTACGGTGAAACAGTCAGCAGAAACGAGTTCGGCATAGAGGGCGGGATATTCTGGAGTCCCGACAGCACAAGGCTTGCCTTCTACCGCAAGGATGAACGCGAGGTTTCCAAATTCCCACTTCTCGACATCACGACCAGGACAGGCAGTCTCAGAGAGATACGCTATCCCATGGCAGGCATGGCTTCCGAACACATCAGTCTCGGAGTATATGACATCGCAAGCGGTTTCACAAGTTGGATAATTCCTGAGGAATTCACAGACGAAAGATACCTTACCAATATCAGCTGGACTCCGGACAGCCGGGGCATATTGATACAGGTGCTCAACAGGGAACAGAATGAGATGCACCTGAACCTCTATGACGCTGCGAACGGCAGTTTCATCAAAACCATCCTTACCGAGAAGGACAGGCGTTACGTCGAGCCCCTCGATCCCGTATGGTTCGTCGAAGGACGGGACGATCTCTTCATATACCGCACTGAAAACCGCGATGCCTACCGCAACCTCTACCTCTGCGGAATGGACGGAACCGTGACGCGGCTGACATGCACCGACGCCGACGTTCATTATGTATGCAACGACGGGAAATATGTGTACTACACCTCCGCCGAGGTGTCCCCGGTAGAGAACCATCTCTTCAGGGTGGAGCTCAGGAAGAAAGGAGGGCGCATCATTCCCGGCAAGGTGACACGGCTTACCTTCGAAGAAGGATGGCACCATATATATATGAGTCCGGACAAGAGCTGGTTCTATGACTATTGGACGAACATCAACAATCCGGGCAGTCTCGACAAGGCAAGCTGTGACGGACGCAGGAGAGAGAGGGTCGCAGACGCCGAAGATCCGACCGGGGCTTTTGCATACTGCGAAATCGTCCTCGGAACGGTGAAAAGCGCTGACGGAATCCACGACAACTGGTACAGGATGGTCAAACCTCTGAACTTCGACCCGACGAAGAAATATCCTGTCATCGTGTACGTTTACGGAGGCCCGCACTCTCAGATGGTCAGGAACACCTGGCTTGCGGAACTCAGAAGATGGGAAATGTATATGGCCCAGAGGGGCTGGCTCGTATATGTACAGGACAACCGCGGAACTGAGAACAGAGGGGCGGAGTTCGAAAAAGTCATACACCGCCAGTGCGGTCAGGCTGAAATGGATGATCAGATGGAGGGTATCAGGATGCTGAAGTCCCTGCCATATGTCGACGCTGACAGAATCGGAGTTCACGGATGGAGTTATGGCGGATTCATGACCATATCCCTGATGACAAACTACCCCGAAACCTTCAAGGTAGGTGTTGCGGGCGGTCCTGTCATAGACTGGAAATGGTATGAGGTGATGTACGGAGAACGATACATGGACACGCCGCAGGAGAATCCCGAGGGATACAGCAGGACAAGCCTGATGGAGAAGTGTTCCGAACTTAAGGGAAAACTGCTCATCTGTCAGGGTGCGATTGACAATACCGTTCTTTGGGAGCACAGTCTCAGCTTTGTGCAGAAATGCATAGAGGAGGATGTTCAACTGGACTACTTCCCATATCCATGCTCCGAGCATAATGTATTCGGGAAATGGAGGGTGCACCTGATGGACAAGGTGACAGAATACTTCGAAACCTGGCTCTGAACTGAGACAGAAGGGGCAGGCACGGTGATATGAAGAAATTGAACGCACTGCGAAAACGCAGCGCGACTTGTCTGCAGGACTGAATAAAAAAAGCAGGAATACATCGCTGCAGTCCTGCCGGATCAGAAAAAATTAGAATTGAAAGTGTGTTGTGTGCATGTGAGACTCAAATCTCACAGACACAAAGGTACAATAGGAGAATATGAAAAAATAACATAAGCTCTATAAAAAATAGTATAATTTTACATAAATAATATAATTTGGGGGATGAGACTGAGAATTTTTGACAATACACCTGAAGAAATAGCCGCCAGTGACAGGAATCCTTTAAACGGAATGATTCATTCTGATGACAGGATATACGGAATGATATGTCTGTGCGGTTCTGGCGTATTCCACGCAGAAAGCGGAGAAATGTTCGAGGTTAACAAACAGGACTGCGTACTCGTTTACCAGAGAGATTTCATCTTCGAGGACAAAAGTCCGGACTTCACTCTAAGGATACTTCAGGTTGACAAGAATTTTCTGACCCACCTGCTCGACCCTGAATTCAGACAGGGACTTTTCAAACTATTCAGCCGACCGCGTCAGATACATCTCGGAAGGAATCAGTTCGACATTTACGAGAAAAGCACCCGCTTTCTCAGGCTCCTGATGAAGGAACATTCGATGATAGAGTACAAAAGGGAAATCATCAACGGTTTCCTCCGCGTTTTCACCTATACTTCCCTCATGAACCTTGAAAGGACAGGAACGAATGCTGACCCTATAGGCTACAACAGCAAAAGGGAGAACAAGGTCTCGGACAAGTTCCTCGACCTTGTGAGAAACAATTTCAAGGAAAACAGAACCATCATTTACTATGCGGACCGTCTGGGAATGTCAAAGAGAAATCTCTGTTCTCTGGTGCTTAAATCTACAGGACGCAACGCCACGGACTGGATTGAAGACTATCTTGTCGGAGAAATCAAGCGTTTGCTTGCCCACACGGACATGACAGTCAAATCCATAGCATATGAGCTCAATTTCTCATCGCCTTCCCATCTTATCAAGTATTTCAAAAAAGCGACAGGCGTTACTCCGAGGGAGTACCGCCTGAACTATCAGGCTTCCAGGGCAGCCCGGAAGCAGAAATAATACTTACTCAGTCAGAAAGACGAGCCTTTGCGTAATCGAGGTCCACGTGGTAGATCTTTTTCCTGGTGGACGGCGCTTCGTACATTGCGTCGGTCATGATTTGCTCACAAATGCTCCTGAGTCCCCTGGCGCCCAGATTCTTCTCTATTGCAGTGTCTACTATAAGGTCAAGGACCTCAGGGTCTATCTGCAGAGTCTTCCCGTCCAGTTCGAAAAGTTTCTCATACTGTTTGACAAGAGCATTCTTCGGTTCCGTCAGGATACGCAGGAGAGCCGCCCTGTCAAGGTGATCGAGATATGTAACGACCGGCAGACGACCCACAATCTCAGGAATGAGTCCATAGGAACGGAGATCCTGTGCAGATACATACTGCAGGAGATTCTCCCTGTCATATTCCTTCCTGCTGGCAGAGGAGAAACCTATCACCTGGGTATTTAGTCTCTGTGCTATCCTTCTTTCTATGCCTTCGAAGGCACCGCCGCAGATGAAGAGTATATTCTTCGTATTGACGTGGATGAATTCCTGCTCCGGATGCTTTCTGCCTCCCTGGGGAGGAACATTGACAACTGAGCCCTCAAGGAGTTTGAGCATAGCCTGCTGCACACCCTCGCCGGAGACATCCCTTGTTATGGAAGGATTATCGCTCTTTCTTGCAATCTTATCTATCTCGTCTATGAATACTATTCCCCTCTCCGCCTTCTCGAGATCATAGTCCGCTTCCTGAAGCAGTCTGGAGAGTATGCTTTCCACATCCTCGCCTACATATCCGGCCTCAGTAAGGACAGTGGCGTCCACAATAGTGAAAGGCACATTGAGGAGTCTGGCAATGGTTCTGGCCATCAGGGTCTTTCCCGTACCGGTCGGTCCCACCATCAGGATATTCGACTTCTCGAGTTCAAGACTGTCGTTGTCCGAGAAATTGTTCTCAAGCCTCTTGTAGTGGTTGTAAACTGCAACCGAGAGTATCTTCTTGCACCTGTCCTGCCCTATCACGTATTCGTCCAGAGCCTTGTGGATGTCCTTGGGCACAAGGCCGAGAGACTCCTGCTTCGAGGCCGTCTTGACCGAAGAGGTCTCCATGCCCTTGATATAGTCGTAGCCTATCTTGATGCAGTCGCTGCATATAAATGCATCCAAACCCTGAAGCAGGAGTGGGGTTTCATCCTCACTCCTGCCGCAGAACATACAATGTCTTTTCTGTTTCTTAGCCATTCTTCCTTGAATAGACGATTCCGTCAACCATTCCGTAATCCTTAGCCTCCTGAGCTGTCATCCAGAAATCCCTGTCAGCGTCTGCAGCAATCTTCTCTATGCTCTGTCCGGAGTGCTGGGAGATTATCCTGTAGAGTTCCTGCTTGGTCTTGAGTATTTCCCTTGCAGCTATCTCAATATCAGAGGCCTGGCCGCTTGCTCCTCCAAGAGGCTGATGGATGAGAACCCTGGAATGCGGAAGGGCGGAGCGTTTTCCTGCTGCGCCGGCACAAAGAAGCACCGAGCCCATCGAAGCCGCCATTCCCATGCAGATGGTATTCACGTCCGGTTCCACAAGCTGCATCGTGTCATATATCGCCAGACCGGAAGAGACCTGACCGCCGGGAGTATTGATATAGAGACTTATGTCCTGCTTGGGATCGTTGGCTGCAAGGAACAGGAGCTGCGCCGTAATGATGTTCGCCACATCGTCATCGATTGGCACACCAAGGAACACCACTCTGTCGAGCATAAGGCGGCTGAACACGTCCATAGTGGCCACGTTCATACGTCTCTCCTCGATAACCGTAGGATTTATGTATGCGTTTACGGCACTGCGGTAATCGTGGAGAGTCAGAGAACTGACTCCCGACGATGCCGCAAATCTGTCGAAATCTTCCTTCATCGAAGCGGAATGTTACTGAAATCAAACTATGCGAGTTCGCGGAACTTTGCCACTGAAATTTTCTTCTTCTTGAGGGTAACAGCCTCACGTACAGCAGCAAGAACCTTCATGTTCTCAACATTCTCCACTATGCGGCGAGACTCCTTCTCCTGTCCGAGTATGTTCTTCGCGAACATCTCGAGCTGTTCCTCAGGAAGGTTGTTCATTCCGTACATCGCGAGCTGATATGCTGCCTGAGACTTTGCTGCCGCCATAATGTCCGCCTCTTCTACCTTGACTCCGAGTTTTGCGGAGAGGTAGTCACGCACGAGCTGCCAGCGGTAGTCCTCGATGAACATAGGCCATTCCTTCTCTATTTCCTCCTTGGTGAACTTGCCTTCGTTTGCAACGAATATCCACCTCTTGAGGAAATCCTCCGCTACCTTGACCCCAGCCTTCTCCACAAGATACCTCCTTGCATCAGTCTGGAAACGGTAGTCGGCCTCGTTCGTATATTCAGCCTTGAGTCTTTCCTCAATCTTTGCGTCGAATTCTTCCTCGCTCTTCACCACGCCTTCTCCGAAGACCTTGTCGTAAGTCTCCTGGGTGAGCGGTGCATCAACGAAAGTCTTGACATTCACGACCTTCATCGAAAATTCAGGATTGAGTTCCGCAAGTTCTTCCTTCTTGAGCTTAAGCATCGAAGCACGGTCTGATTCATTGGTGAAAGCCTCGTTCACATTCACATTGAGAACGTCACCGGCCTTGACGCCCACGAATGCCGGACGTACGTCCTCGGCTACTGAGCGAAGAGCCACATAAGCTCCCTCCACCTTCATTCCTTCCTGCTCGAAGTCGACGATGATGAAGTCGTCAGCCTTGGCCTGCTCACCTTCCTCGAGAGAACCGTACTGCCTGAGTATGTTGGACTTCATCTCAGCCTTTGCTTCAGCTGTGGCCGTGATGGTATAGTACACGATTTCATCGTCCTTTCCGAGTTCGAAACCAAGCTCAGGATTGCTTGCTATGTCGAACTTGAACTCGAAAGAATTGCCGTCCTTCCATTCTACCGAAGGCTGGTCCTCGCTCGGAAGCGGCTCACCCACAACTTTGATCCCGTTGTCCTCGATATACTTGCCGAGCGTAGCCGAAATGACATCGTTGACGGAATCAACAAGGGCATTCTGACCGTACATCTTCTCTATGAGTGAAGCAGGGACCATTCCTTTGCGGAATCCCTTGATTTCAGCCTTGCGGCGGAAGTCTGAGAGTTTCTTCTTCTTCGCGTCTGCATAATCCGAATGCTCGATCTGCAGTGTAAGTTCGAGATTGAGATCGTCAATCCTGTTTTCTTTGATGTTCATATCTTTAGTTCAATTATATTATTTCAATCTGCTATAAGCGGAAAGGGGTGCAAAATTACCACTATTCCGCTACATTTCAAAATCGCTTGCGACGTATCTTCCCCGATGCCTTCTCTCGGCCTTTCTCCTGAGCCTGCGACGGATAGGCCACCCTCGGATGGTTGACCTGAAGGACATACTGGCAGATTACCGAACGCACTGTATTGAGTTCCTTCATCGTGATATTGGACTCGGACAGCTGTCCTTCGGCTATCTTTCCGTCAATTATCTTATTGACCAGTTCCGTCAGCTTCTCCGGCTCTCTGTCCTGGAGGGACCTTGCAGCAGCCTCACAGGAATCACAGAGCATAAGTATCACCTGTTCCTTGGTGGAAGGCTTCACGCCATCATATACAAAGGCCGCCGCCTCAGGAGAATCAGGGCTGCCTCCGTTCTGCAGGAACTTGCCGTAGAAATATCCGGCTCTCGTCGTCCCGTGATGAGTCACGATGAAGTCCCTGATTATCTGCGGAAGATGGTTCTTGCGGGCAATCACATCCCCGTCCTTTACGTGGCGTATGATATCCCTGGCGCTCTCTGCCGGGGTAAGTTTCTCGTGGTAGCTTCTGCGTCCGTCAGTGTTTTCGACGAAGCAGTTTGGATTCGCCATCTTTCCTATGTCGTGGTACATGGCGGCCGCCCTCACCAGGGCAACGTTAGCGCCTATGGAGGAAGCGGCAGCATCGCACATGTTCATTACCTGAAGGGAATGCTGGAAGGTTCCCGGAGCCTTGACAGAGAGTTCGGTCAGAAGCCTGTTGCTGTTGGTGTCGCACAGTTCCTGAAGCCGTCCGGTTGAAACCAGCCTGAATATCCTTTCGAAAAGATAGATCAGCGGATAGCCGGCAACGCAGAAGAGCGAGCCGAGGAACAGGTGGAGCAGAGTCCTGTAATCTCTCATCTCCGAGCCGTTTACAAGATGGAGCAGAGCCCATGCAAACACGAGGGCGACAAAGCTGAAGAAGGCGTTGACGAACTGGAGCCATCCTCTGTTGAAATGGGAGAAGGTATATATCGTGAGCACTCCGGCGGCAAGGAACATGATGAAGAGTTCGACACCGTTGTGCGAAATTATCAGCAGAGGAAGAAGATTGACCGTATAAACCGGCAGGACCACCCTCGTGCGGAAGAATGCCAGCATATACAGGGCCGAGAGGGAAAACGGAACCATATAGATGTTTTCCGGCGCATAACGGTCCATCAAAAGGGCCGCACCCGAAGTGAGGAGGAAGAGCATCAGCAGATACAGGTAGCGGTTAGGCTCCCCAAGTATCATCGGGTTGGTATAGAGTATTGCAAAGAAAAGGAGCGAACCGAGCAGCAATGCCAGGAGCACGTTGCCCAGCCACAGCAGTGCCGAAGGGCCTTCATACCCGAGATTCCTTTCATATTCCACCTTGTAGGAGTCAAGAATCTGAGCAATTTCCGCAGTCACGATTTCACCCTTCGAAACGAGTATGGTGCCGGCAGTCACGACTCCATCGGTAGTTGACATATAGTCGGCCGAACTGTAATGGAGCATATCGGTCGTCTTGCTGTCCAGATTGAGGTCCGGGATAATGACATCGTACAGGCCTGCAGCGATACATACGGAATCCGCATTTGTTCCGGGGCATTCTTCCTCAAGAGTGCCCATCAGTTCGCGTTTTGCTTCATCGACACTGTAAACCTCCATGATGGGACATTTTACAGCGCGGCCGGCCCTCTGTACAAAGATAAGGTCGGAGCCCGTCTGCCTGCGGTCCGCTATGACGCCCTTCGAATAGATGCCATCTACCTTTGCCATAAGGGCAGCCCTGGCCGAAGAGCAGGCTCCAAGGGCCGCGGAAGCCACGGCATTCCTCGCCTCCTGACCTACTGACGGCGATTTCCTGAAATACGGAATAGTCTCCGAGCCCAGAGCCTCCCTCTCCTGCATCATCTGTTCAGAAGTTTTCAGGACGGGAAACTCAAACTGTGCAACCAGAGTCTCATACATCCACGGAGAACCCTTCTTGTAATCATAATTGAACTTGCCCGAATGGGGCAGAAGGAACACCAGGACCAGTGCCGCAGCGGCAAATGCGAGATAAACCCTGTATGATTTCGGAAACTTGATTTCAGTCATAGCGGAATCGTAATGGAGCCAACCCGTATCAGGGCTGGCTCCAGAAAAACTTTATTCAACTGTCATTGCAGCGAAATCGTCTCCGTCGTACTCGCCCGCATCAAGCTTCGCCTTGATTTCCTTGAAAGCGTTGAGCGTGTACTCCACATCCTCCATCGTATGCGAGGCTGTGCTGACGATTCTGAATATCACCATTCCCTTAGGAATTACCGGATAGACGACCACGGAGCAGAAAATCCTGTAGTTCTCACGAAGGTCCTTTGCCATCTTGCTGGCCTGGTTGACTCCGCCCGGAATATGCACTGGAGTGACGCAGGCCTCAGCCTCGCCTATATCGAGTCCCATCTCCTTGAATCCGTTCTGGATTGCGTGGGTAATCTTCCAGCACTTGGCACGGAGCTCGTCACCCTCAGGAGAATCGATAATCTCCATACGCTTGATGTTTCCTATAACCAGAGGCATAGGAAGCGACTTCGCATACATCTGGGAACGCAGGTTTGCGCGGAGATAGTTGATGATCTTGTGAGGACCGGCAACGAAACCTCCTATGGATGCCATCGACTTTGCGAATGCACCGATGTAGAGGTCGATCTTGTCCATAACTCCGAAATGCTCAGAAGTTCCGCGGCCATGCTCTCCGAGAAGACCGAAACCATGGGCATCGTCGATCATTATTCTGAAACTGTACTTATCCTTGAGGGCTGCGATTTCGTCGAGCTTTCCAAGAGCTCCTGTCATTCCATAAACACCCTCGGTGATGAGAAGCACTCCGCCGCCGTTTGCGTCAGCCTCAGCGCAGGCCCTTGCAAGGACCTTCTCGCAGTCTGCAATATTGTTGTGACGGTATTTGTACTTACTTCCCATATGAAGACGGATTCCGTCCATGAGGCAGGCATGGCACTCTGCATCGTAAACGATGACGTCGTGACGTGTCGTGATGGCATCAATGGTGGAAAAGATTCCCTGATATCCGAAATTGAAAAGGAAGGCATCCTCCTTCTGCTCGAAATCGGCAAACATCTTCTCGAGCTTCTCGTGATACCTTGTATGACCAGACATCATCCTGGCTCCCATAGGGTATGCAAGGCCCCAGTCTGCGGCACCCTGGGCATCAGCCTTCCTGACCTCAGGATGGTTTGCGAGTCCGAGGTAGTTGTTGAGGCTCCAGTTGAGAACCTCCTTGCCGTTGAAGATCATATGAGGACCAAGTTCGCCCTCGAGTCTCGGATACATATAGTAACCGAATGCCTGGTCGAAATACTGACCGATAGGACCGCCTGAGTCTCTTTCTATTCTGTCAAAAATATCCAACATATATGTAACTGTTTAGGAATTAGCTTGTTTACGCAAATCTGGGGATTATGCGTCTATGTTCGCAAAATGAGCATTCTTTTCGATGAACTCGCGGCGAGGCGGAACATCGTCTCCCATCAGCATAGAGAATGTTCTCTCAGCCTCGGCGGCGTTCTCTATGGTCACCTGGCGAAGAAGACGGGTTTCAGGGTTCATGGTAGTATCCCACAACTGCTCGTCAGACATCTCACCGAGACCTTTGTAGCGCTGGATGGTAACTCCCTTTTCAGAGCCTCCGCCCACCTCGAGCACTGCAGCCCTGCGTTCCTCCTCCGTCCAGCAGTAAATCTGGTTCTTTCCTTTCTTGACACGGAAGAGAGGAGGTGTTGCGAGATACACGTGTCCGCCACGGATGAGGTCAATCATATATCTGAAGAAGAAAGTGAGGATGAGGGTGTCGATGTGTGAACCGTCGACATCGGCATCGGTCATTATCACAACCTTGTGGTAACGGAGTTTCGAGAGGTTGAGTGCCTTCGGATCCTCTGCAGTGCCCACGGTAACTCCGAGGGCAGTATAGATATTCTTGATTTCCTCGCTGTCGAACACCCTGTGCTCGGGAGCCTTCTCTACATTGAGTATCTTGCCTCGCAGAGGAAGTATGGCCTGGATGCGGCTGTCACGACCGTTTACGGCAGTACCGCCTGCGGAGTCTCCCTCGACAAGGAATATCTCGCACTTCTCCGGATCCCTGTCAGAGCAGTCTGAAAGTTTGCCCGGAAGACCGCCTCCGGTCATAACGGTCTTTCTCTGGACCATTTCGCGGGCCTTGCGTGCAGCCTGGCGGGCTGTAGCCGCGAGAACGACCTTCTCTATGATGGTCTTCGCCTCGGAAGGATTCTCCTCAAGGTAAGTCTCGAGAGCTGCGCTTATCGCCTGGGACACGGCTCCGCGAACCTCGCCGTTTCCAAGCTTGGTCTTGGTCTGGCCCTCGAACTGCGGTTCTGCCACCTTGACTGAAATCACCGCCGTAAGTCCCTCCCTGTAGTCCTCAGGAGAGAGCTCGCATTTGAGCTTCGAGAGAAGATTGTTCTTCTCAGCATAAGTCTTGAGAGTGGAGGAGAGGCCCCTCTTGAAACCGTCGAGATGGGTACCGCCCTCTATCGTGTTGATGTTGTTTACGTAGGAATAAATCTTCTCCGAGAATCCGGTATTATACTGGAGAGCTATCTCAATAGGGATTATCTTATTGGTTTCAAGGCAGATAGGCTTCTGTATGAGTTTCTCTGCCCCGGCATCAAGATAATCTATGAACTCCTCGAGTCCCTTTTCTGAATAGAAGACGTCAGATCTGTATTCCTTGTGCGCGACTCCGTGCTCATCGACGGAGGATACCTCGTTCCTGAGGTCCGTGAAGGTAATCCTTATGCCCTTGTTCAGGTATGCGAGCTCACGCAGGCGTGCTGCAAGAGTCTCATACTTGTACACGTGATGCTCGACAAAGATTTCCGGATCAGGATGGAAGGTAACCTGGGTACCTGTATCCTCAGCCTCTCCGACCACCTCTACGGCTGAAGTCGGCTTGCCCTTGGAATAGGTCTGCACGAAAATCTTTCCCTCCCTGTGGATTTCAGCCCTGAGATAATCCGAGAGGGCATTCACACAGGAAACTCCGACTCCATGGAGACCTCCCGAGACCTTGTAGCTGTCCTTGCTGAACTTTCCACCGGCATGAAGCACGGTGAGCACGACCTCGAGGGCGCTTCTGTGCTCCTTCTCGTGCATTCCGGTAGGAATACCACGTCCGTTATCCTTGACTGTTATGGAATTGTCCGGATTTATAAATACTTCAATATGGTTGCAATAACCGGCAAGAGCCTCGTCGATACTGTTGTCAACCACCTCATAAACAAGGTGATGGAGTCCCCTTTCCCCGATGTCGCCGATATACATCGACGGTCTCTTCCTTACGGCTTCCAGGCCTTCGAGAACCTGGATGCTGTTCGCTGAATACTGATTCTCCACAGAATTCAGTGCTCCGTTTTCACTCATATAAACAGATTACTTAATAAAACGGACAAATATACGAAAAATTCTCACAAATTCAAGCAAACACCCAGGGTAAAATAGGGTCCAGCTTCAGCATGGAGAGGCGTTCTCTGTATGGTCATGCAGGCCAGATTGCCACCCTTTGCCCAGAGTGAGAACGAACGGGTCACACGGTAGCTGAAATCGAGACCGAGGTCGATATAACCCGGCATTCTCACAGCCTCGCGAACACCGGCAACGGACATCGCCCCCTTGCGTCCGAGTGCGGCATCGATGCTTACCCCGGCATATATGCGGCGAATCCAGTTCCATGTAAAGCTGACGTTACCCCGGAGCGGTGAAGGGAGAAGTCCCATACGTTCCTGCTCCGGAACGGATTTCATAAATGAAGGGCAGGCCCATCGGATTTCTCCGTCGAGATCGACGCGGGAAGTCCTCAGATCGAAGGACAGACGGGCATAAGGCATATTGATGTCCGAATACGACACACCCTGGACAAGATTGCCGAGGGAGCATATCCGTGCACCGTCGAGGGCGGCCCCAGCTATGGCGGCATAACCCACACGAAGATCGTAGGCGAAACGGCTTGTGATATTTCCGTTGATTCCGAGAGCAAGGTCAGCCCTCGTCACTGTATTGTCGAGAAGTACGGTGGACGCGGCCGAGAGGGGGTCGAACCAGTGGTTGCGCACTATCATCGACGCATAGTCGTTCACATCAGCGCCGCCATCGGCCTTGAAAAAGATGTTCAGGCAGTCCTGTACCGCCTCGAAATTGACATCCACCTTAGGATAGACCACCTGACCCTTTCTGGTGTTCATCACCGAGCCGTTCGGCTTGAGAAGGAATTCCACAGACAGTCCGGCCGTGACGTTCCATCTGTCCTTCACATACACATACCTTGGAGCAAGGGACACCAGACCGGCATGTCTGAGGTCGTAGCCTGTCGGGACACCGTACCCGGCGAGCTTGAATCCTATCCCGACGAGTACGGAATGTACATAGGAGAAGACAGGACCCACGGTACCTGCCACGCTGAACATATGTTCCCTCACATAGGAAACGGGAGCGGATGCTGCAAGGCTGCCTAAATCCTGTTGACCGAAATTGTACTTAAGGCCGGCTTCATAGTAAAGGTAGTTCGAATCATTGTTGTTGGATTTCACCTCTGCGCTGAGATTCAGGCTGTTGTATGAACGTGAAAGGACAGTATCCCTCGAAGCTATGCCACGGTAATTGACATCGAACACGAAACTCCCGGATTCCCAGTCATATCTTCCGCCTATACCTGCCCTGGTATCGAGGTCATAGCCGACAAACCTCGGCTCAGAACTGTCGGAAAGATAGCTGTTTGTGGCGAGCACTTTTCTTTCATTCCCCGAACGGTCAGTCTCAGTCCCGAGACCTATGCCCCTGTATCGGCCGTAATAGGAGTTATGGTCAGCATACAGGTTCAGGCTGAAACGGTCACGGCGGACAGCCTCCCACACAAAATTCAACTCAGGATGGAGATTGTATCCGGCGCCGGCGCGCAGCCACAGTCTGGATGTCTTTGCAAGCTTCCTTTCGGGACGTATGTCCTGAAGAAACGGAGTTGATGAAGTTCCTCCGCGATAGGAGTTCGCCAATACCGAATAGTCGAAATCAAGATTGAAGTTCGTCACTGAGTCAGGTACGCTCATCCTCAGAGAAGGCTTCTCAGACTCGAGGAGTTTCCCCTCATAAGCCCTTGTCACGCTGACTGTCGGATTGAGATTCTGGGCAGCGGCCGGAAGCGACGCCATCAGGAGTGCGGCGGCCGCAGGGCATATCATCTTTCTCATAGATTCTGATTCTTGATGCGGTTGATACGCAGTTTCACATTGTCGAGCACGTCATCATCCCCGTCCTGAGGAGTATAGCCTTCGAGTATGCTCGTATAGGTCGCGAGGGCCTGTTCCTTGTCACCCCTCTCTGCAAAGGAGTCTCCGAGAACCATGAAGGCCCTTGCAATCCAGTATTCCTGGTTGGAGCCGGACTCCGCAAAGGAATAGACAAGTTCCTCAGTCCTTGCGAAATCCCCACGGTCATAGCAGTCCTGAATGAGGAGATAAACAGCTTCGGCGCCTTCCGGGGTCCTCGGCTTGACTGCAAGGAGAACCAGCAGATCGAGAGCCTCGTCCCTGCGGCTTGTTGCCAGATAAGACTTGGAGGTTATCCATCTTGTGGTCATCAGAACGTTCTCATCCTCAGGCGAAGCGGCGCGCACGGCCTCGGCAGCCTCGACTGCGCTGTCGAACATTCTGCCCCTGAACGCAGCCCACATCTTTCCCTCACGCGCCTTCTTCACATTCTCCTCGAAGACCGCAACATCCTCCAGACGCGAATAGGCCTTGTAAGCATCCTCGTAACGGTGGAGTCCGTATGCAAGTTCGGAATACCAGGCGAGAGCCGGCTCGAGATACGGTCCGGACCCGAGGGCAACGACCGCAGCATAGGCATCGCAGGCAGTCTCCTTCTGCCCCAACTGTCTGTAGCTGTCCGCCACATAGTATCCAGCCTTGTCAGACATCATCCCGGAAGGGAATTTCTCCATATAGTCCTTGAAAGCCGCAAGAGCTCTCTCGTAATCCTCGGAAAGATAGATCTGCTCAGCCGCATTGAAAATCATGGTCTCCTTCTCGCTTTCCGTCTTGATACCGCTCTTGCCTATGGATGCGAGATAGTCGAAATAGGACTGCGGATCCGCCTTGGCCTGGTAAATGGACTCTATGGCAGCGAGAGCGACATCGGCCTCGACACAGAGCGGCATTCCTTCCACCACCTGCTTGTAATATCCTATGGCCTCGTCATACTGCCTGGAATTTCTTGCAATCATTCCCAGCTCTATGAGCGCCTTCGCCATATAGGTACTGTCCTTCGCATTCCTCCTGAGGTCTCCGAAACAGGATTTCGCCTCTGCGATGTTCCCGGCGGCGACATAAGTCCTTCCAAGTTCATAGAGAGCCTCGTGGTAGAAGCGTGCTTCGGGAGACGCCTGTCTCACTGGAAGAAGGGCTGAGATTTTCTTGCTCTCCTTGCCTGCAAGACCGTAGCATATACCGGTCTGATAGTAAGGATAAATGTCGTTTACGTTTGGATACTGTGCAGAAACGCTCTCATAGATCGGAATCGCCGTCGCATACTTCTTTTTCATGAACCAGCAGTCTGCCTTCCTCAGAAGGGCTCCCTTGCGGTAGGCCGTGGCCCCGGTCTGCACGTAGTTGTCGAACCACCTTATCGCATTGTCGAAATCAGACTCCTTGAAATAGCAGTATGCTATGCTGAAAGGAATAAGCGAAGACTCTTCCATCCCTTCGAGCGCAGATGTGTTGTAAAGCTCGGTAAAGATATTGCGGGCTTCGAGGGTGTCCCCGCTGCGGAAGAGGGATTCGGCAAGCCAGAAGCGGCTCAGCTGCCAGAATGCACTTCCCCGGGGCGCGTAGTAAGCGGAGGCCCTGAGACAAGGAACAGCCCCCTTGTATGCGCCGTCAGCGATAAGTTGATTGGCCCGCAGATAATTGGTTTTCATGTAATTGGACCTCATATCCTCATCGAGCTCGTCTATCTTGTCGAAGGCCTCGGCCGCAGCCGCGTAATCACGTGAACGCAGGGCTGCAACTGCTATGTACCCGTAAATCCTGTCATTCTTTGCCTTGGAAGGATATTTTTCCATGTACGAGGAAAATACGGAAGCATCATTGTTCAGGTCGAAAGCCAGTTTCGCATGGTTGAAGAGGGCGTCCTCCGCAATCTCCGGATTGAAATCCGATGCTGAGGCGTCCTTGAAGGCACGCATTGCGGCAACCTTGTTCTTTATGCGTATGTAGCTGTAACCCATGTTGTAGTTGGCAATCTGTCCAAGCGAATCGGTCCTTTCGGTCATCGCGCTGTAATTCTCCACAGCCGCCTGCCAGTCCTGGACCGCATACATCAGGGAGCCGGCAAAGAAATAGTCTTCACGCGTGCTTGGAGCGGGAGCTGACGCGAAATAGCGCCGTGCATTGTCGGCCTGTCCGAGCACAAGCATGGACTCCGAAACCATCCTCGCAAGATGCGGACGGCATTCAGCAGGAACGGAGTCCATCCTCTCCGGACCGTTCGCCGCCACATATTCGTAGTCCTTGAGCATATACCTGCAGTCGAGCATATAGTACGAGGACATGGTTTCGAAACGGGAATCCCTGGCGGAAAGGGCAAACCACGCCGCAGCGCCGGAGAAATTGCCGTCTTCATAGTCCATATATCCGAGAGCATAGCGGGCCGGTGCCGAAAAGTCGGAGGAGTTCATCCTGTCCACCTCACGGAAGCACTCCGCAGCCTTTTCCCTCATATCCAGCTTGAAACAGCTGTAACCGTACTTGAACAGGTACTCGGGAACCTGATTTCTGACAAGCTGGCAGGAATCTGTCATGCCAAAATACCGGGCCGCCCTGGAGTAATCCTCATCATCGAAGAGATTCAGCGCATAACGAAGCTGCAGCTGAGGAATCAGCGGCGAATATGGGTATAGGTCCGTATAGCGCTCGAAAAGGGTTTCGTAACCCGGTGCACGCAGATGTTCTGCGCAGAGTACGGCATAGCCTTCTGCAAGAATGTCTCCCTCATTTCCCGCGACAGTCTCGAATTCTGTTCTGGCCTGGCGGTACAGTCCCCTGTCGAAAAGTGCCAGAGCTTTCCTGAAATCCGCTCCGTATCCGTTCCCGGCATGAAGCGAAAGCGGAAACACCAGAAGGAAGGCAAGCGCGGCAAGGCATATCGAACGTTTCATAACAGTCAATATTCACGTTTCTCAAATTGTACAAAGTTACTCACAAAACGGAAAGATTCCTATATTTGTACGTTACAATCAATTGTCCGATGGCAGAAAAAGAGACTCTCATACGCTTCAGGAATGCGGATATAATGAACGGCGAAAGCACGGTTCTGTTCAGCGTTGACCTCACGGTGCAGCGTGGTGATTTCGTGTACATAGTCGGGAAGGTGGGAACGGGGAAGACTTCCATAATCAGGACCGTCACGGCTGAGAACAGACTCGGAGGCGGCAGCGCCGAAGCCTGCGGCTATGATCTGGGAAACATCAGGACCAGGGACATTCCATATCTTCGCAGAAAGATAGGAATCGTGTTCCAGGACTTCCAGCTCCTGATGGACAGGACTGTGGAGGACAATCTGCGTTTCGTGCTTGAGTCAACCGGCTGGAAGAACGGTCAGGAAACAGACAGGAGGATAAATGAAGTGCTTTCCGCAGTAGGGATGTCCCACAAGCTCCACAAGATGCCCCACCAGCTTTCCGGCGGAGAACAGCAGAGAATCGCCATCGCGAGGGCGCTGCTGAACAGGCCGGAGCTCATAGTGGCTGACGAACCTACGGGAAACCTCGACGCCGAAACCGCCGAAGGCATTATGCAACTTCTCAAAAGAATTAACGGCGAAGGCACTGCAATAGTGATGGTGACCCATAACAGGAGCATATGCGAGCGCTATCCGGGGACAGTGTACGAGTGCCGTAACGAAACGGTAGAAAAGATTTCAGGAGACGATGCGCAAGACTGAGAGAGCCTCGAAGATATTCGCCTGGTTCAGGGAAAACAGGCCTGCAGTGGGGAGCGAGCTGAACTTCGACAGTCCCTTCCACCTTCTTATAGCCGTGATACTGTCCGCCCAGTGTACTGACAAGAGGGTGAATATGCACACCCCGGAAATCTTCGCCAGATACGCCGAACCGCGGCATCTTGCCGAAGCCAGTTTCGAGGAGGTTTTCGGAATGATACGCTCCATTTCATATCCCAACAGCAAGGCCCGCCACCTGATAGGGATGGCAAGGATGCTGACGGATGAGTTCGGAGGGGTCGTCCCTTCGGAAATCGACGAACTGATGAAACTCCCCGGCGTAGGCAGGAAAACGGCCAATGTAGTCGCGTCCATAATCTATGACAAGCCAGTCATTGCAGTGGACACCCACGTCTTCAGGGTTTCCCACAGACTGGGTTTGTCCGACAGGAGCACTCCGGAGGGAGTGGAGGAAGATCTCACCGCAATGGTGGAGCCGAATGAAAGGCCCATAGCCCATCACTGGCTGATACTCCACGGACGTTACACATGCACAGCACGCAACCCCCGCTGCAGCGATTGCGGCCTCGCGCCTTACTGCAAATACAGGCATTCAGCAATCATAAAGAATAACTCTAGAAATAAGTAATTTAAGTTTCGCATTTTGCGAAACTACCATATTTATAGACCTTTAGGTCGATAGTAAGGAGGGTGGCTAAAAAGTCCTAGTGAGGTCATCCTCTTTTTATATTATAATGCCTCCGAGCGACGGCTGCCTCCTCCGGAGACCTTCCGCTTCGCTCCATCCCTCCCACTGCGCTTCGCTTGTGGGTCCCTCCCTCTAACGTGCCGAGGGCACTGAAAAAGTCTCTGAGCACAGCGAAATTACCCAGCGAACTATCGAT